>NZ_JBISDG010000004.1:32500-134878 GCF_044472985.1 Roseovarius salis
CATGTCCCCGCGACCTGAACCGGGGGGCAAGGCACGTTGGCATGGGAACAGAACACGCAACAATCCCCGGTGGCCGGGCGCAGGATGCCCCCGCATCCGCGACAGGTATAGAAGAACTGGCACGCGTTCTCGGGCATGGATTCTTCGGCTTCGTGGCCGCAGCGCGGGCAGGTGATCGTGGCGCGGCGCTCAATGGCCATCAGAAATACTTTTCGAGATCCATGCCGGCATAAAGCCCGGCAACCTCTTTCTCGTAGCCGTTGAACATCAGCGTAGGCGTCTTGCTGGCAAACAGCCCCTGCCCGATCCGCTTTTCAAAGGCCTGGCTCCAGCGGGGGTGATCCACGTTCGGGTTCACGTTGCTGTAGAATCCGTATTCGCGCGGGTTCGCCTTGTTCCACGCCGTGGGCGGCTGCCTGTCCGTGAGCGTGATACGCACGATCGACTTGATGGATTTGAACCCGTACTTCCACGGCACCACCAGCCGCAGCGGAGCACCATTCTGGTTGGGGATGTCCCGGCCATAGATACCCGTGGCGATGAGGGTAAGGGGATGCATGGCCTCGTCCAGCCTCAACCCCTCGACATACGGCCAATCGATGACGGGTCTGTTCACGCCCGGCATCTCGTCGGGCCGCAGAACGGTTTCGAACGCCACGTACCTGGCTTGCGACTGCACGCCGGCGCGGCTCAGAAGGTCGGCAAGCTCGAACCCGTTCCACGGCACGACCATCGACCACGCCTCGACGCAGCGAAACCGGTATATCCGCTCTTCGATTACCATGTCTTTCAGGATGTCCTCGAAGGCGTAGGCGCCGGGCCGGTCCACCATGCCGTCTATCGTGACGGACCAAGGCTCGGTCGTCAGGCTGTGCGCATACCTCGCCGGATCGGACTTGCCCGTGCCGAACTCGTAATAATTGTTGTAGCTGGTGATGTCTTCCCAGTCGTTGGGCTCCAGCCCCGATGCCCGCGCCGCCTGTCCCGTGCCGGCCAGTGCCAAGCCGGCGGCCGCCGCCCCTATCGCCTGGCGGCGGCTGAAATAGAGATGTTCCGGCGTGACGTCGTTCTCACCCAGCTCGTTCTTCCAGCGATTGGCCATGACGGGGTCTCCGGTTCGGGTTCAGCACGCGGCTTTACATATCGCGCGCGGGGGCCCGGGCAAAAACACTCTCGCTCACGATGACGTGGGAGGCCTGTAACTGGGCAGCAGTTGGTTGAACGGTACCGAGCTTCCGTCGGACTGGACGATGCGCACGTGCCTGCGCCGCATCTGCCGCGGCTCTGACACGCCGACGGAATGGGCGATGGTTTCGACCTCGCGCGTGATGGACCGCGCATAACGCGCCACCTTCACGCATTTGTCCTCCACCACGAGCCCCTTCTGGAACCGCGGGTCGTGGGTGGTGACCCCGGTGGGGCAGGTATTGCGATTGCACTTCAGTGCCTGGATGCAGCCGAGACTGAACATGAATCCCCGCGCGGACGTGACGAAATCCGCACCCGCGCAGATTGCCCAGGCCACGTCGCCCGGATTGATGAGCTTGCCGCTGGCAATGATCCGGATCCGCTCCTTCAGCCCGTGCCGATCGCGGATATCGACCACCCGCGGCAGCGCCTCTCGCATGGGCATGCCGACAAGGTCGATCAACGGCATCGGCGCCGCACCCGTGCCACCCTCGCCCCCGTCGATGGTGATGAAGTCGGGCGCATGGTCGGCGCCCTGCTCGACGATTGCCTCGAACAGCGCTTCCATTCCCTCCTCCGAGCCGACCGCCGTCTTGAGGCCGGTGGGTTTGCCCGTCACCTCCCGGATATGGCCGATCAGGCCGAGCAACTCCTGAAAGGTCGCTGCCTCGCGGTGGCGGTTCGGCGAAATGCTGTCCTGACCGACGGGCACACCGCGGATCCGCGCGATTTCGGGCGTGATCTTGGCCGCGGGCAGGATACCGCCCTTGCCGGGCTTGGCGCCTTGGCTGAGCTTGAGCTCGAACATCCGCACCGCGTCATGCCCGGCGATTTCGCGCAGCCTCGCGTCGCTCATGCGCCCGTCATCATGGCGCACGCCGTATTTTGCCGTGCCGATCTGGAACACGAGATCGCAGCCGCCCTCCAGGTGATAGGGGCTCAGCCCGCCTTCGCCGGTGTTCATCCAGATCCCCGCCTGCCCGGCGCCCCGGCTCAGCGCCTGAACGGCCGGCTTTGAAATGGCACCATAGCTCATGCCCGAAATGTTGAACAGCGACGGCGCGGCAAAAGGGTGCCGCGCCTTGGGACCGATCGTCAGCGGGTCCGTCTTGGCATACATGTCGTCCAGCGGGGGGAAGGCATCGTTCGCGAAGATGGGCGTGCCCGGCACGCTGACGTTGCGGGTCGATCCGAAGGCCACCGTGTTCCCCTCGCCCCGGGATGCGCGGCCGACCCATTCACGCTGTGCACGGTTGAACGGCAGCTCCTCGCGATCCATCGCGAAAAAATACTGGCGGAAAAACTCCCCGAGCTGGGAAAAGATGTGCCGGAATCGCCCGATGACCGGGTAGTTCCGCCGGATCGCGTCCCCAGTCTGCGTGCGATCCATCACGAACAGAACGATACCTGCCAACGCCAACAGCCCCACGACGGCGATAAAGATGACGGCAAGCAGGGCCAGCGCCTGCATCGCGAACACAAAGTCCAGATCCAACGTCGTCCCCTTTCTCTCAGATGGTCCTGCGGGGTGACGGGCACCCGCCGACACTCTCGGCGCCCGCCCTTCGAAAAGCAACCGCTCGCCAGGACGGCGCCCGATCACGACGGGCTGACACGGGATAACGACATGTTGAATTGAAAATGCGGAACGGCGCAGCTTAGGCGCCGATCCCTCGATGTCCAGCGGCATCGGCGGTTTTCCCCGGTGAACCGGTTGTCGCAACCTCGCGTAATGGACGGTGAATGCGCATCCAGCATTCACGACCGTGATGCTTGCAAAGGAGGAAATCACGATGCTTCGCAGAACATACCTGGCAATGACGGCCGCGACGATCCTGACAGCTGCCACCGGCCCCGCGCTGGCGGATGACCACTCGATGGACATTGTCGATACCGCGATCAACGCCGACAACTTCGACACGCTGGTTGCCGCGGTGAAGGCGGCCGACCTGGTGGACACGCTCAAGGGCGACGGGCCGTTCACCGTCTTTGCCCCGACCGACGAGGCTTTTGCCGAGCTTCCCGATGGCACGCTGGAAAGCCTGCTGATGCCCGAGAACAAGGACAAGCTGACCGCGATCCTCACCTACCACGTGGTGCCGGGCAAGGTGATGTCATCCGATCTGTCCAACAACATGATGGCAGAAACCGTTCAGGGCGGCGAGGTGACCATCATGACCGAGGGCGGCGTGAGCGTTGACGGCGCCAACGTGGTCCAGGCCGATATCGAGGCCTCGAACGGCGTGATCCACGTCATCGACGGCGTGATCATGCCTGACATGTAAGACGGGGCCTGAATACCCCTGGCACGGGGCGGCCCCAGGTCGCCCCGTGATTTTCCGGAACGGATATCAAAGCGGTTTTTCCATGATCACCGCGTCCACGTACCCGCCACCGGGCAGCGCGTAATAGCCGGCGCGGAATGCAGTTTCGCCGTAGCCTACCCGGGCGTACAGGCAGCGCGCCGCGCCATTGGTTTGTGCCACCTCCAGGAACATGCGCGTGGCGCCGCGTGCGCGTGCTTTCCCCTCGACTTCGCGCAACATGGCCGCCCCGATGCCCCGCCGGCGGTGCAGCGGATCGCATGCAATGGTCAGCAGCTCCGCTTCTTCCGCCACGACCCGCGCAAGGGCGATGCCCTGCGGCTTGGTGACGGCAATCACCAACGGGTTGTCGAGAAACGTGCGGAATTCGCCAGCCGTCCAGCCCCGCCCCAAGCCGGCGAAGGCGCGGGCGTGCAGATCCGCCATTTCCTCAGTTGTCATCTTCGAGAATCACCGGCGGCGCTTCGCGTGGCGGCGCGGCATCCGCGGCGCGGACGTAGACGGGCGCCGGTGCATCCGTGCCAGCCTCCCCATCCGAGGCATGCCGCGCTATCCTGATCGCGATCTCGCGCGGAGGGGGCGGAAAGGCCAGCACGAGACCAAGTGACCGCGCCCGGTCTTCGGACATCAGGCTCGGCTCCGCGTCCGCTGCGCAGACGTAGAGCTGGCCTCGCGGCCCCGGCACGACCGGCAGGTGGGGGTCCGCGCGTCCGTGGCTTGTCGCCGCAAAGGTGGAAACGCCCACCCCCGGCACACCAAGGGCGAGCGCAAGACCCCGTGCCGCCGATACAGCGATGCGGATCCCGGTGAAATTGCCGGGGCCCACACCAACGCCGATCCGCCGGAGATCACGCCATCCGGCGCCGCCCTCGGCAAGAACTTCCTCCAGCAGGGGTATCAGGCGTTCGGCCTGCCCGCGGCGCATTTCTTCGGATCGGGCTGCCAGAATCTGGCCATCCGAAAGCAAGGCGGCCGCGCAATGCGCGGCCGACGTGTCGAACCCGAGAACGGGGCCGTCAGATCCCAACGGGCCGCACCTCGGTCACTTCCGGGATGTAGTGCCGCAGCAGGTTCTCGATGCCCATCTTCAGGGTGATGGTCGAGGACGGGCAGCCCGCGCAGGCGCCCTGCATGTGAAGGTAGACGACACCGCGCTCGAACCCGTGAAAAGTGATATCGCCACCGTCCTGCGCCACGGCCGGCCGCACGCGCGTGTCCAGCAGCTCCTTGATCTGGCCGACGATCTCGCCATCCTCGCCGTCATGCTCGGCATGGCCCGAGATCGCCTCCGCCTCGCCGAGCATCACAGGCTGGCCGGACTGGAAATGCTCCATGATCGCGCCGAGGATCGCGGGTTTGACGTGATCCCACTCGGTTTCCTCGTCTTTCGTGACGGTCACGAAATCATTGCCAAAGAAAACGCCCGTCACGCCCCCGATCCCGAAGAGCCGCTCGGCAAGGGGCGACTTTCCCGCCACCTCGGCCGACGGGAAATCGGCTGTTCCGGCCTCCAGCACCGTCTGGCCGGGCAGGAATTTCAGAGTCGCAGGGTTGGGTGTGGATTCTGTCTGGATGAACATGGAATACGCCTTTCGTGGGTCATTCGGGATATGCGCGCCGCCTCCGCCCCTGTCAAGGTTTGGAACGATTCCAAGATTGGCGCCATCTCCGTGCGGAACCTAGTCGACCGCGCGTATGAGCTTTCGTTCAAGCACCCGTAGCACTGTCCGAAGGTCGCCCCCCCGCTTCAGAACGCGCCCGTCCATGCCGATAACCGCATACTGCCCCTGCCGGGAACGCAGCCTGGGGCGTTTTTCTATCCGGTAGAGCGGGCTTTCCGCAGTGCGCCGGAAAACCGAGAAAACCGCCACGTCCCGCAGGTGCGATATTCCGTAGTCGCGCCATTCCCCGGCCGCGACCATGCGGCCGTAAAGAGACAGGATGACGTTGAGCTCGGTTCTGTGGAACACCACCTGCGGCGCGCCTTGCTGCGACGGGTCCGGGTTGGGCGGCTGAAAATTCATGGGCTCAACTTTGACCCAAGTGGGCCAAAAATCAAGGAAAATGCGCAAGACGCGCTCACGTGATCTCCTCCAGCCGCTCCTTGGAAAGATTGCCCGGAACGATGGTGACGGGAATGGTCAGCGTCCCCGAGTTCTTGGAGAGCTGCGTCACGAGCGGCCCCGGCCCCTTCTTGTCGGTGCCCGCGCCAAGCACGAGAACCCCGATTTCGGGATCATCCTGCACCTGTGCCATGATCTCGTTGACCGGTTCGCCCTCGCGTATCACCAACTCGGGGTCCACCCCCTGCTTGTCGCGCATCCACTTGGCGAACACCTCGAAGTGGGCATGGATGCGCTCGCGCGCCTCCTCGCGCATGATGTCGCCCACCCCGATCCAGTGATTGAATTCCTCGGGCGGGATCACGGCCAGCACCTCGACCCCCGCATTGGTGTGCGCGGCGCGCATGGCGGCGAACCGCATGGCGTTCAGGCACTCCTTGCTGTCGTCGAGCACCACCAGAAACTTGCGCATGGCTCTCTCCTCGCCTCGCCGTCCGGCATCATGCCCCGAACATGGCAGGCTGGCAATGCGTGGTTGGCGCCGGTCGGAACGCCGGCGTCAGTCGAAGGTGCCCGTCACCCGCCCCAGTATCATGAACGCGCGAGAGGTGCGGGTGTTCGAAAGTTCGGTCAGGTCAGCGTCGCTGGCATTGTGGGCGAAGTCCGAGATCATTCGGTCAAACAGCCGCAGGAAATGGTGCGCCGCGTCGCGGAAGATCGGATCGTTCTTCATCCGCGATGCCGTCAGCGCCAGCGTCGAGCGGTCCCGTATCCCGCCCAGCATCGCGACGGCCCGCCCCCGCTCGCCCTCGGCAAAGCGGCGCCAGATCTCCGGCCGGGCAAGGTCGGGGCGCAGGTCGTCCATGTAGATGCCGTCATGCGACATGAGGGTCAGCACGTCCTGCGACGCCTGTATCAGCTGCGCTGTCGGCCGGTCCTTGAGCGCGCGGCGCAGGGCCGCGAAGCCGTCCTTGTCCTCCGCCGTCTCGGGGAAATTCAACGCGCGGATGAAATCGGCGTTCTCAAGCGGCGGCGCCATCTCCTCTGCCGGCGTCCCGAGCGGCAGCGCCACCTGATCGCCGCCCTCGGCCGGTGGCTCGGCCGGTTTCGGCGCGGGGGCCGGCGCCGGGGCGCTGCGCGTGGAGTAAAAGGTGGCCAGCGCCGTCTCGGTCTTGCGCTGTGCGGCTGCAATCTCGTCCAGCTTGCGGGTCACGGACGGCTCGCTGGCGGCGTTTCGGTTCTGGTTCTGGGTCACGTAGGCATTGCGAATCGCGTCTATCGCCACCTGCAGGCGCTGGCTCTCTTCGCGCATCACGCGCGATGCGCGCGCGGCGATGGCCGCGACCCAGATCATCCCCACGGGCAGGAAAACGGCCAGCATCACGATGATGAACCATAACGGACCGCCGTCACCGGCGATTTCGGATGGCTCCAGTGTCAGGAACACAGCCCCCGAGACCGTCAGCCACAGAAGCGCCAGGACGAGTGCCACGATCTCGATGGAGGTGACCCGTTCACCCTTCGACTTGTCGTAGATGCCCAAGGGCGTGGGCGGAGTGTCCTGACGATCAGCCATGTCCCGGACCCGCTACGCTAGACGTAGGCGATCTTTAGCACTTCGTAGGATTTCTCGCCACCGGGCGTGCGCACCTCGACGCTGTCACCCTCTTCCTTGCCGATGAGCGCCTTCGCGATCGGCGACTTGATGTTCAGAAGCCCCTTGTCGATGTCGGCCTCGTATTCGCCGACGATCTGCCACGTCTTCTCCTCGTCCGTGTCCTCGTCGACGAGGGTCACGGTCGCGCCGAACTTGATCGGCCCCGAAAGCTTGGCCGGATCGATCACTTCCGCCAGGCTGATCACGCCTTCCAGCTCCTTGATGCGTCCCTCGATGAAGGACTGCTTTTCCTTGGCCGAATGATATTCCGCGTTCTCCGACAGGTCGCCATGTTCGCGCGCTTCGGAAATCGCCTTGATGATCGCAGGGCGCTCTTCCGACTTGAGCTGCTTCAGCTCCGCCTCGACATTGGCGTATCCCTTGCGTGTCATCGGGATCTTTTCCATCCGGATGCCCTTTCATGATAGCGGGGCCGCAGATGACGGCCCCGGCCTTCTGTTCAGTCTGACGTCCGGCCAGATTGCCCCGATGCCCGCGGCGTTTGCAATAGGCGATGCGGAAAGCAGAACACATCGCGACCTGAATCGCGGCGTCTTGCCGCTTTTGGGCGGATATCTCGTCGCGTTCCAATTGACGGGGCAGTTACCCGCGCGATAACCACGGTCGGAATGCAGTTCTGCGGCCGTTACAACGGCCGCCACCGCGCCGTTGCAAAGGGAACAGGGCATGTCCGAGATAGAACGCGAAGCCATGGAATATGACGTCGTGATCGTGGGGGCCGGGCCTGCCGGCCTGTCTGCCGCGATCCGCCTGAAACAGCTCGACCCGAGCCGGGAGGTGGTCGTGCTGGAAAAGGGCAGCGAGGTCGGTGCGCACATCCTGTCAGGGGCTGTTCTGGATCCGTGCGGGCTGGACGCGCTCATCCCCGACTGGAAGGAAAAGGGCGCACCGCTCAACACGCCGGTCCGTGACGACAATTTCTACATGCTGGGCGAGGGCGGCAAGCTGCGGGTGCCCAACTGGCCGATGCCCCCGCTGATGAACAACCACGGCAACTACATCGTCTCGATGGGCAATGTCTGCCGCTGGATGGCCGAGCAGGCGGAGGAGCTGGGCGTGGAGGTCTTTCCCGGCATGGCCTGTTCGGAGGTGGTCTATGGCGAGAACGGAGAGGTCAAGGGCGTGGTCGCCGGGGAATTCGGCCGCAACCCCGATGGCACGCCGGGCCCGTCCTACGAGCCGGGCATGGAGCTTCACGGGAAATACGTCTTCCTCGGCGAGGGGGTGCGCGGCAGCCTGTCCAAGGAAGTGATATCCAAATTCTCCCTCGACGCGGGCAAGGAACCCCAGAAATACGGCCTCGGGATGAAGGAGATCTGGGAAATCGATCCCGATAAACACCGCGAAGGCTCTGTCACGCACACGATGGGCTGGCCACTGGGCAAGACCGCCGGCGGGGGCTCGTTCATCTACCACCTGGAAAACAACCAGGTCTATGTGGGCTTCGTGGTGCACCTGAACTATCGCAACCCCCACCTCTATCCATACATGGAATTCCAGCGATTCAAGCATCACCCCATGGTCAAGGAGCTGCTGGACGGCGGCAAGCGCGTTGCCTACGGCGCGCGTGCCATCTCCGAGGGCGGCTACCAGTCGATGCCCAAGATGGTGGCGCCGGGCGTGGCGCTTCTTGGCTGCTCGGTGGGGATGGTCAACGTGCCCCGCATCAAGGGCAACCACAACGCCATGCTCTCGGGCAAAGCCGCCGCCGAGGCCGCCCATGCCGCGATCGAGGCCGGCCGGGCGAGCGACGAGCTGTCGGAGTACGAGGCCGAGGTGCGCGAGGGCGCGATCGGACGCGACCTTTACAAGGTGCGCAACGTCAAGCCGATGTGGTCGAAATGGGGGCTCATGCCATCGCTGACCCTTGGCGGGCTCGACATGTGGACGAATACGATGGGCTTTTCGCTCTTCGGGACGCTGGGACACGGCAAGTCGGACGCCGCGGCGACGGAACCGGCAGACAAGCACACGCCGATCGAATACCCCAAACCCGACGGCAGGATCAGTTTCGACCGGCTGACCAATGTCAGCTACTCGATGACCAACCACGAGGAAAACCAGCCCTGCCACCTGACGCTCAAGGACGAAAGCGTGCCCATCGGGGTGAACCTGCCGAAATACGCGGAACCGGCGCAAAGATACTGCCCCGCCGGCGTGTACGAGGTGGTGGACAAGGACAACGGGCCGGAATTCGTCATCAATTTCCAGAACTGCGTCCACTGCAAGACCTGCGACATCAAGGACCCCAGCCAGAACATCAACTGGGTCACGCCGCAGGGCGGCGACGGCCCGAACTACCCGAACATGTGAACCACGCGGGACAAGGGGCGCCGGGGCGGTTGCGCGACCGCCCCGGATTGCCTTGACGGCAAGGCCGGTCTACCTTGCGCGGGGCGCAGCAACGAAAGGCAACCCGTGTCACGCAATTCCCTTACCGTTCTCGTTCTTGCCGGCCTGCTGCAGGGGGTTTCGGCGCCCGTCGCGGCGGATGAAGCCGTCGGCGCCTACCTTGCTGCGCGCCAAGCGAGCATGGACAAGAATTACGAAGCGGCGGCCAGCTACTTCACGCAAGCGTTGGCCGAGGATCCGTCGAATCCCGCGATCCTGGAAAGCGCGGTGGTCGCGCATGTATCGCTCGGCCGTATAGACAAGGCGATCCCGATCGCACGGAAAATCGAAAGCGACGGGTTGAAAAGCCAGATCGCGTTCATGACCCTGACCGCCGAAGAGGCGAAACGCGGGGCCTACGACGCCGTTCTTGAACGGTTCGAGGCGGGTCGCGGGATAGGCTCGCTCGCCGACGGGCTGATCTCGGCCTGGGTCCATCTCGGCAAGGGGGACATGAGCGCGGCGCTCAAGGCGTTCGACGACGTCGCCGCGGAGCGCGGCTTGCGCGGCTTCGCGATCTATCACAAGGCACTCGCCCTTGCCTCTGTCGGCGATTTCGAAGCCGCCGAGGAGATCTTTGCCGGCAAGTCCGACGGCCCCATGCAGCGCACGCGGCGCGGCACGATCGCGTGGGCGGAAATCCTCAGTCAGCTGGAGCGCAACGAAGAGGCCGTCGCGCTGATCGATGATGCCTTCGGCGCCGACCTCGACCCCGAGACCGAGCAGCTGCGTGCCCGGCTGGAGGCCGGAGAGCGGCTGCCCTTCAGCCTCGTCTCGGGGGCTGCGGACGGCGTGGCCGAAGTGTTCTACTCCCTCGGCCGGGCTCTCATGTCCGACACCAGCACCGACTACACGCTGCTGTATTCGCGCCTGGCCGAATACGTGGGACGGAATCATGTCGATGCCGCGATGATGTCGGCCGAACTTCTGGAATCGATGGATCGTTATGAGCTTGCGATCGCCGCCTACAAGACCGTCCCGCGCGGGCATCCCAGTCACACCACGGCAGAGCTCGGCCGGGCCGAGGCGCTGCGCCGCGCGGACAAGACCGACGCGGCGATAGAGGTTCTGGATCAGCTCGCGCGCACGCATCCCGACCTGCCGATCATCCACGTGTCGGCAGGCGACCTCTACCGCCAGCTCGAACGCTTCGAGGATGCGGCGGCAGCCTATGACAAGGCGCTAGACCTTTATGCCGAGCGTGAAAGCGACCAGTGGTTCGTCCACTACGCGCGAGGCATAAGCCACGAGCGGATCGGCGACTGGGAGCAGGCCGAGGCAGACTTCCGCAGGGCGCTGGAACTCAATCCCGACCAGCCACAAGTCCTGAACTATCTTGGCTATTCGCTCGTCGAGAAACAGACCAAGCTGGACGAGGCGCTCGACATGATCGAGCGCGCCGTCGCCGCCCGGCCTGACAGCGGCTATATCGTCGATAGCCTCGGTTGGGCGCTCTACCGCCTTGGCCGCTACGAAGAGGCCGTCGAGCACATGGAGCGCGCAACGGAACTGCTGCCGGTGGACCCGGTCGTGAACGATCACCTGGGCGACGTGTTGTGGGCCGTCGGGCGGCGCAACGAGGCGGAATTCCAGTGGAAACGCGCCCTGTCCTTCGTGGACAAGGACAATCCCTCGCCCGATATCGATCCCGATCGCATTCGCCGCAAGCTGGAGGTCGGGTTGAACGAGGTTCTCAAGGAGGAAGGCGCACCGCCGCTGGAGGTTGTCGATGACGGTGATTGAGGCTTTCGTTCCCGCCAAGGTGAACCTGACGCTGCATGTCACCGGCCAGCGGGACGACGGCTATCACACCATCGATTCGCTCGCGGTCTTTGCCGATATCGGCGACCGCATGACCATATCCCTGCCCGGCAGCTACAAGCTCAGCATCGATGGCCCGATGGCCGAAGGTGTGCCGCAGGATGACACGAATCTCGTCCTGCGCGCCGCCCGGATGATGCGGATCAGGGCCGATATCCGGTTGGAAAAACATCTGCCGGTGGCCGCCGGTCTCGGCGGCGGATCGGGCGACGCGGCGGCAACGTTGCGCGTTCTTTCCGGCTATTCGGGCAAGCCGGCCCCCGGAGACGGGATCGAGTTGGGGGCCGACGTGCCGCTCTGCCTGCAATCCGAGGCGGCCCGCGTGACCGGTATCGGGGACAAGGTAACGCCGCTGCCGGGCCTGCCGTCGCTTAACGCGGTTCTGGTCAACCCGAAACTGCCGGTCATGACGGCGGAGGTGTTCAAGCGGCTGGAACACAAGACCAACCGCCCGATGCCCGACAAGATTCCCCCGTTCGCGGATTCATCGGAACTGGTTGAATGGCTTCGCGCCATGCGCAACGACCTGCAAGAGGCGGCCATTGCCGCCGAACCCGTGATCCGGCAGGTTTTCGAGACACTGGAAAAGACGCCGGGCTGCCTGCTGGCACGGATGTCCGGATCGGGTGGTACCTGCTTTGGTCTCTACAAGGACGCCGAGACCGCGGGCGCCGCGGCGGGACGCCTGAGCGAGGGATTCCCCGGCTGGTGGGTGAAGAGCACGCTGCTTAATCCGCCCGCGCGTTTCGGGGCCAAGCTCAGTTGAGCCGGGCGACGACGTAATCGGCCAGCTCGATCAGGACCCGCCGCAGGTCGTGCTCGGGCAATGTGGCCATGGCGTCTTTCGCCCGCGCACTCCACGCGATCGCGTCCTCGCGCGTGCGCTTGAGGGCATCGTGCCGGTCCAGAAGTTCCAGCGCCCGCTCCAGGTCACCCTCGCGCTGGTCGCCCTTTTCGATGGTGCGCACCCAGAATGCGCGTTCGTCCACGTCGGCATCCGCCACGGCCTTGATGACCGGCAGGGTCAGCTTGCGCTCTCGGAAATCGTCCCCGGTATTCTTTCCGGTCGCCTCGGCCGCGCCCTGGTAATCCAGCAGATCATCCGCGATCTGGAAGGCTATTCCAAGCGCATCGCCGTAATCGTGCAGGGCCTGAACCCGCGCTTCGTCCACACCGGCCAGAACGCCGCCCACCTCCGTCGCCGCGGAAAAAAGCGCCGCCGTCTTTCCACGAACGACCTGCAGATAGACACTTTCATCCGTGCGCAGGTCCCGGGCGGCGCTGAGTTGCAGCACCTCTCCCTCGGCGATGGTCGCCGCGGCGTTCGAAAGGATGTCCAGCACGCGCAGCGACCCCGTCTCGACCATGAGCTGGAAGGCCCGGGCGAACAGGTAATCGCCAACCAGAACGCTGGACTTGTTGTCCCACAGCAGGTTCGCGGTGGGCCGCCCGCGCCGCTGCCGGCTTTCATCGACCACGTCATCATGCAGCAGCGTGGCGGTGTGGATGAATTCGACCGTCGCCGCGAGATGCACGTCATAGCCGCCATCGTACCCGCAAAGTTCCGCCGTCGCGAGCGTGAGCATCGGGCGAACGCGCTTGCCGCCCGCCTCGACCAGATGCGCTGTGACCTCGGGAATGCGGGGCGCGTGGCGCGATGCCATGCGATCGCGGATCAGAGCGTTGACCGCCTCCATCCGCCCGGACAGTATCCGGGCGAGTTCCTCGTGCGGCTTGGTCGCTGCCTGATCCAATCCCATCACACCCCCAACGGGCGGCCTCGACAAATCGCGCCCCGTCATCCAAGTCTAGACCATGAAACAGCTGATGCGCACCAACGACCCGGCCTCGATCGCCTTTGCCAAGGCGCTGCTTCAGGGCGAGGGTATAGACTGCTTTGAAATGGACGTAAATATGAGCGTCCTCGAAGGCTCCATCGGCATTCTGCCGCGCCGTATCATGGTGGCCGACCATGACTACGACAGGGCGGTGAGAACGCTGACCGACAACGGGATCGAGGTGTATGACTCCTCGTGATGCGCAAGGTACGGGCCTGACGCGGAACGCGTTTCTCGGCGGGCGCTTGCAGATCCTTCAACCCGAACGGGGGTACCGCGCGGGGATGGACCCGGTATTGCTGGCGGCAGGCGTGCCGGCGAAACCCGGCCAGACGGTGCTGGAGCTGGGATGCGGGGTCGGGGTGGCGGCGCTGTGCCTTGGGTGCCGGGTCGCCGGCGTGTCGCTCACTGGGCTGGAACTCCAACCGATCTATGCTGACCTCGCGCGGCGAAACGCGGCCGAGAACGAAATCGCGCTTGAGGTGGTGACCGGTGACCTCGCGCAAATGCCCGCATCGCTGCGCGCGCGTCGGTTCGACCATGTCATCGCGAACCCGCCCTACTTCGACCGCAACGCGGGCAGCCGTGCCGCCGACCCAGGCCGCGAGACCGCCATGGGAGAGGCGACGCCGCTCTCGCTGTGGGTTGAGCAAGCGGCGCGGCGCTGCCGCCCGGGCGGCTTTGTCACGATGATCCAGCGCTCTGAACGACTGCCGGAGCTCTTGTCGGCGGCGAACCTGCATCTCGGCAGCCTTGAAGTGCTGCCGTTGATTCCCAGGGCGGGCCGCGCGGCGCGCATGGTGATCCTGCGCGCACGCAAGGGGGGGCGCGCCGCCTTTCGCCTGCATCCCGGCTGGATACTCCACGCGGGCCAGGCGCATGATGGCGACCGGGAATCCTACACGCCGTCAACGGCTTGCATCCTGCGTCACGGTGGTGCCCTGCCGTTTCCCGGCTGAGAGGTGATGAATTTTAAATGCATTATTCCGCGCATGCCGCGTTCGCGGCGTGACAGAATTGTAAAACTGTGGTGCACTTCATAGGTGGGATTGAGCAAACAGCGATAGAGAGGAGACGGCCCATGAGCTTGAGCGCGCATCTCGAGGAACTGAAAAAGAAACATCAGACCCTCTCTGATCGAGTTGAGGAGGCACAGCGCTCACCTGGCGCCTCGGATTTCGAGATTGCTGACCTCAAAAAGCAGAAACTGCGCATCAAGGAAGAGATCGAGCGGCTGTCGGTCAATGGCTGAATGCCTTTGACGGGCTGACCCGGCACAGGGCAGCCCGATGAGAGGGGGCCAGGGCGCCCTTGCGACTGGCCCCGCCAAGAGACGGGGCGTCATGCCCTTGCCGCGACCGGGAAATGGCGTGGCACCGCCGAAAGGATGTAGCCGGGCGTCGATTGTCGCGGCGGCGTAGCGGGAACGCGCCGTTGCAGGCGCGCTCCCGGGCCGTGCCCGTGATCAAACGAAGAATTGACCGCCATTGGCCGAGATCGTCGAGCCATTTATAAATTGGGAATCATCCGAGGCGAGGAAGGTCACGCAGCGGGCGATTTCCTCTGGTTCCCCCAGACGGCCCGCCGGGATCATGCTGATGATTGCCTCGCGCACCTTTTCGGGCACGGCCATCACCATTTCGGTGGCGATGTAACCCGGGCAAACCGCGTTCGCGGTGATTCCCTTCGATGCACCTTCCTGCGCGAGGCTCTTGATGATGCCGAGATCGCCCGCCTTGGTTGCGGCATAGTTCACCTGAGCGAACTGCCCCTTTTGTCCATTGATCGACGAGATCACGATGACCCGTCCGAACCCCCGTTCGCGCATGCCCGGCCAGACCGGGTGAATGGTGTTGAAAACACCGGTCAGGTTGGTTTCGATCACTTCGTTCCACTGGTCGGGCGTCATCTTGTGGAATGGCGCATCGCGCGTGATGCCCGCATTGGCAACGACCACGTCGATCGGCCCGAGCTCTTCCTCGACCCGCTCGATACCTGCCTTGGACTCGTCGTAATCGCCAACGTTCCACTTGTAGGTCTTGATACCGGTTTCCTCGGTGAATTTCGCGGCTTTCTCGTCGTTTCCGGCATAGGTTGCGGCAACGTTGTAACCTTCGGCTTTCAGCGCCTTGGAAATCGCTTCACCAATGCCGCGTGTGCCGCCGGTGACAAGTGCTGTTCGTGCCATGATCTTCCTCCAGTTTGATCGAATTAGCTGATAACTCTGTTATATATTTGGCGCGGCGCGCGCAATATTCTTGCCCAAACCTTTCGTCCGGGCACAAGGGGTTTCTGAGACCGTGGAATACGGGCAAAGAAAAAGGGCGCCGGCCGGCGCCCTTTCCATCCGTGGCGCGGTCAGCCGCGCTCGACGCACATGGCCACGCCCATGCCGCCCCCGATGCAAAGCGTGGCGAGCCCCTTCTTGGCGCCGCGCCGCTTCATCTCGAACAAAAGGGTATTGAGCACCCGTGCGCCGGAGGCCCCGATCGGATGGCCGATGGCGATGGCGCCCCCGTTGACGTTCACGATATCGGGGTTCCAGCCCATGTCCTTGTTCACCGCGCAGGCCTGCGCGGCGAACGCTTCGTTCGCCTCGACGAGGTCGAGATCCTCGACGCTCCAGCCTGCCTTTTGAAGCGCCTTGCGGCTGGCGTTGATCGGCCCGACGCCCATGATCGACGGGTCCAGCCCGGCCGTGGCATAAGAGGCGATCCGCGCCATGGGCTCGATCCCCCGCTTCTCGGCTTCGTCCGCGCTCATCAACAGCACGCCGGCCGCCCCGTCATTGATTCCCGACGCGTTCGCCGCGGTCACAGAGCCATCCTGGGTAAAGGCCGGACGCAGTTTCTGCATGCCCTCTATGGTGGCGCCGTGGCGAATGTATTCGTCCTTGTCGACAACGATATCCCCCTTGCGCGTCTTGACGGTGAACGGCACCACCTCGTCGTCGAACTTTCCGGCCTTCTGCGCGGCCTCGGCCTTGTTCTGGCTGGCCACGGCGAACTCGTCCTGCTGATCGCGGCTGATCTGCCACTTCTGCGCGACGTTTTCCGCAGTCTGACCCATGTGGTAGCCGTTGAAGGCATCCCAAAGACCGTCACGGATCATCGTGTCGATGTACTTCATGTCGCCCATCTTGTGGCCCGCGCGCAAATGCGCGGCGTGCGGCGCGAGGGACATGTTTTCCTGCCCGCCGGCCGCCACGATCTCCGCATCGCCAAGCTGGATGTGCTGGGCCCCGAGCGCGACCGCGCGCAGCCCCGAGCCGCACACCTGATTGATGCCCCAGGCGGCGCTCTCGATCGGGAGGCCGGCGTTCACGTGCGCCTGACGCGCCGGGTTCTGGCCCTGCGCCGCCGTCAGCACCTGTCCCAGGATCGTTTCGGACACTTCCGCCTTGTCGATTCCCGCCCGCTCGACCACTGCCTCAAGCACAGTCTTGCCGAGGTCGTGGGCCGGCGTATTGGCGAACGCGCCGTTGAACGCGCCTACGGGCGTCCGCGCTGCGGATGCGATTACAACATTGGTCATTTGTTCCTCCACCAGGTTACCATGGCCGAGGAGCGCCCGGTTGTCACACCAGATGCGGGCCCCAGGTTCCCCCGCCGTTGCCGCCGTCTTACCGCAGTTGCCGCGCTGCGGCAACGGTCGGCGTGTCGTTCAGGCACTTGCACGGCTGCACGCATCGGCGTCCCATGGCGGGTAAACGGTCGGCGCTCCGAAGAAATACCCCTGGAGGCAATCCACGCCGACCTGCTGAAGAAAACGGGCGTCCTCGGCCGTTTCGACATTCTCGGCCACGCAGACCATGTCGAACTGCTCGGCGATGGAGATCATCGCGTTCGTCAGAACCTGGTTGTCGGGATCGCGGGCCACCCCGCGGATGAACTGCCCGTCGATCTTGAGGATATCGAAATAGAACTGCTTGAGGTACCGGAACGAGGTGTAGCCGGATCCGAAATCATCGAGGGCGAAGCTGATCCCCTGTTTCTGGAGCGCCCCCATGAAGTCGGTCACGAGTTCGGGCACCAGTATCGCCGAGCCCTCCGTTATCTCGAGAATCAGCCGTTCGGCCAACGTGGGGTCCTGCTGCAGGCCGCGGTGCAGTATGCGGTTCCATTTGGAATATCCGATCGAGCGGGCCGACATGTTCAGGGCAAGCCGCAGATCGGGATAGTCGCGCATCGCTTTCAGCCCTTGTTGAAGCGCTATGCAATCGATCATCCGTCCGGTCTCGGTGGCTTCGATCTGGTGGATGAAATCCCGTGCCGGGATCACGCGCCGCGTGTCGTCCATCACCCTGACCAGCCCCTCGTAAAAGGCGGGGCGCCCCGGGTTTCCGGCTGGCACGACCGCCTGATAGGCGAGCAGCACCCGGTGCTGGCGCACGGCCTCGTCCACCATCTGCAGCGCCGCCTTGTCGCGCTGATGGACGGCGAAATTCAGCGGGCTGTCATGCCCCGGCGGCACATCGGCCCATTTCCTGAGGTCGCGCCCCATCTGCATTCTCCATGTCCAGACCGGTTCACAGGCTGGGGCGAAGCCGCTAATGAAGGTTTAAGGATAAAATTCGACGAAAACCTTGCGCGGCGCTGCGAACCCCGGGGGACGGATGGGCGAAAGATGCGGCTGGGTCGGGACCGATCCGATTTATCAGGCCTATCATGACACGGAATGGGGCGTGCCGGAACATGACAGCCGCGCGCTGTGGGAAAAGCTGGTCCTCGATGGCTTCCAGGCCGGGCTGAGCTGGCTTACCATACTGAAAAAGCGCGAGAACTTCCGGTCCGCGTTCCAAGGGTTCGACCCGGACGCAATCGCCTCGTGGGGCACCTGCGAAATCGAGCGCCTGATGGCCGATCCCGGCATCATCCGGCATCGCGGCAAGATCGAGGCGACGATCGGCAACGCGCGGGCGTGGCAGGCGATCGAGGCGGAGCAGGGGTTCGACAGGTACCTGTGGGGGTATGTCGGCGGCCGACCGATCCAGAACCGCTGGAAGAACCTGGCAGAGGTGCCCACGGAGACGGAAATTTCCCGCACAATTTCAAAGGATTTGAAGAAAAGAGGCTTCAAATTCTGCGGCCCGACAATCGTCTATGCCTTCATGCAGGCCGTGGGGATGGTCAACGACCACCTTGTCACCTGCCCTTGCCACGAGGCCGTCCGCCGTCTGGGCTAAGACCCGCGCCCCTTACGCGCGACATGGCCCACCCCGGGCATCGCGCGCAGGGCGCGGCGCCGCCAACGAAACGTTTTGGAATCGGCCGGCATGTCCTATATGGAGGCGCATCCGACAACAGGACCGTGCGAACCATGACCGACACCGCCCCGATCACCCATGACGTGAGGACGATACCCCGGAAACGGCCGGAGGGGCCCGTCAACATCGTGGGGCTGACGCGCGAGGGGCTGCGCGCGGCGCTGGTCGCGGCCGGCACCCCCGAGAAGCAGGCCAAGATGCGCGTCAGCCAGATCTGGCAATGGGTCTACTGGTGGGGCGTGCGCGACTTCGCCGCGATGACGAACCTGTCCAAGGCCTATCGCGCCATGCTGGCAGAGAATTTCGTCATCGAGATCCCCCAAATGGTCAGCCGGCAGGTCAGCGCCGACGGCACGCGCAAGTACCTCGCGCGCATCGCCGGGGGGCACGAGGTCGAAGTGGTCTACATCCCCGAGGCCGACCGGGGAACACTGTGCATCTCGAGCCAGGTGGGCTGCACGCTGACCTGTTCGTTCTGCCATACCGGCACGCAGAAGCTGGTGCGCAACCTGACCGCCGGCGAGATCATCGGCCAGGTGATGATGGCGCGCGACGACCTGGACGAATGGCCGCGACGCGGCGAGGGCACGGGCGAGCGGCCACGGCTTCTGTCCAACATCGTGCTGATGGGCATGGGAGAGCCGCTCTACAATTTCGACAATGTCCGCGACGCGATGAAGATCGCCATGGACGGTGAGGGAATTTCGCTGTCGCGCCGCCGGATCACGCTGTCGACCAGTGGCGTGGTGCCCGAGATCGCCAAGACCGCCGAGGAAATCGGTTGCATGCTGGCCGTCAGCTTTCACGCCACCACCGACGAGGTGCGCGACAAGCTGGTGCCGATCAACAGGAAGTGGAACATCGCCACGTTGCTGGACGCCCTGCGCGAGTATCCGCGCCTGAGCAACTCCGAGCGCATCACCTTCGAATACGTGATGCTCAAGGACGTGAACGACAGCGACGAGGATGCCAAACGGCTGATCCAGCTGATCAAGGGCATTCCGGCCAAGATCAATCTCATCCCGTTCAACGAATGGCCCGGCGCCCCGCACCAGCGGTCCGACTGGGAACGGATCGAGCGGTTTGCCGACATCGTCCACAAGGCGGGCTATGCCAGCCCCATCCGCACGCCGCGCGGCGAGGACATCATGGCCGCCTGCGGGCAGCTGAAGTCCGAGACGGAGCGCGGCCGCAAGTCGCGGCGAGAGATCGAGGCCGAGGCCCGGACGTGACCGGCGGCGCCGCGGCGCCTGAGGATGCCTTCGCGCCGCTGCCCCTGCCGCTCGCGGCGGACGGCAAGCCGCGGCGCACCGGCGTGGAAATCGAACTGGGCGGACTGGACGAGGCAGCTTGCGCCCGGCTGTGCGCGCAGCATCTGGGCGGCACGGCCCGGCAGGTGGACGACGCGAATTGGCAGGTGGATGATACGCCTCTGGGCACGCTGAAAGTGTACCTGGACACCGCGCTGCGCCATGCGGAAAAATCGGCGCTGCGCGATGCCGCCCTCACGCTGGGACGCGAGGTCATTCCCGTCGAGATCGTGACGGAACCGCTGGACCGCGAGGGGCTGCTGCGGCTGGACCGTCTGCGCGCGGAATTGCGCGAAGCGGGGGCGGTCGGCAGCGGCGGGGGGCTGTTCTTCGGCTTCGGCGTGCATCTCAACATACAGGTGGCGTCAGAGGACGCGGCCGGCGTCGTGCCGCCACTGCTGGCGTATGCCCTGACCGAGGACTGGCTGCGCGACGCCAACCCGATCGACCAAACGCGGCGGGTTCTGCCGTTTACCGCGCCCTACCCGACCCGCCTGGTGCATCGGCTCATCGGGCTGGGCGTCACGGCGGACCTGCGCCACGTGATGGACGCCTATCTGGAGGAAGCGCCATCACGCAATTTCGGCCTCGACATGCTGCCGGTCTTTGCGCATCTCGAGCCCGAGCGCATCGGCCCCGCGATCACCGAGAGCACGTCACCACGCCCCGCCTTCCACTTCCGGCTGCCGGACTGCCGCATCGAGGATCCGGGCTGGTCGCTGGACCATGAATGGCGGCGATGGCGGACGGTCGAGCGCGTGGCCGCGGACCCCGACACGCTGACCGCGCTGGCGCAGGGCTGGGAAGGTGCGCATGCGGGCCTGACGCTGTCGCGCGCGTTCTGGGCCGAGCAGTGCGGGGCACTGCTGCGGCGGCGTGGCCTTTGGGACGCGGGGGACGGCCCGGCATGACCCGGCCCGTCATCGCGGTCACGGTCTCGCGGCGTTCGGGCTGGCGGATTTTCCCCCTCGTGGCATTCAACGTTTGCCTTGCGGGCGGGCGGGCCGTGCGCTGGACCTGGGGTCGGGATGTCGACATCGGCGCGGTCGACGGTGTCATCATCGGGGGCGGCGATGACATCTCGCCCGACCTTTACGGTGGCCATATCGTCGCCTCCGCCCGGCTTGACCCGGAGCGTGACGCGATGGAACGCCACATCGTCGAGGCGGCCTTCGAGGCGGGCAAGCCCGTTCTGGGCATATGCCGGGGCAGCCAGATGCTGAACGTCGCGCTCGGCGGCACGCTGCATCAGGACGCCTACGAAGTATATCGCGAAAGCCGCCGCCACCGCACGATCCTGCCGCGCAAGGACGTGCGGGTGCAACCGGGCACCCGGTTGGCGGCCATCACCGGAGAGGACCCCATGCGCGTCAACGCGCTGCATTCCCAGTCGGTCGATACTCTGGGGCGCGGGCTGCGGGTGGCGGCATACGATCCGGGCGGCATGATCCAGGCGATCGAGCGGGTCCGCGACCCCTTTGCCATCGGCGTGCAGTGGCACCCCGAGCACCTGTTCTACGCCCGCCGCCAGCGGCGGCTGTTCGCGGCCCTCGTGGTGGCCGCGACCGCCGGGCACGAGCATGCGCCACAACTTTCCCACGTGGACGACGCGATGTAGCGCCGCGCGCGATGCCGTGACGCGATGTTTCCCCCACCCTGCCCGATTCCGGCACGATTGTCGCCACAACTGCGGGGTATGCACGATCTTATTGGATAACTGTATTGAGGCAGGAAACGATGCAACACACCAATATCAGCCAAGTCCGTGATCTCGTGATGCGCGAACGCGCAATGGCCGTCTCCGACCGGGAATGGAAGCACCGGCTGCGGGGCTACGGCTATACAATCCGCGACACCAGCGAAGGCCGTGTCGTGACCTCCCTCGTCAGGGGCGGCGACATCTGCACGCTCGGCAGCTCGGCCGCATGACCCGCGCCGCCCGTCGGGGCAGCGCAGCGCGCGGCGCGGGTCAGTTCGCCTCCAGCTGAGCGGCGGGCACGTCGCGGATTTTCTTCCACTTCGAATCCGCCATATCGATATGGCCGGACACGTCGCTCAGCCAGCGGCCCTGCGCGTCTTCGTGGATGTTGAGATAGAGCGTGCCATCGACCACCCGGAACAATTCCGGGTTCACGTCGAGCTTCAGCCCCATCGCCGTGCCCATGGCGCAGTGGCCGCCATAGGCCGGCACGTATTGCGACGGGTTGGACTCGAACATCTCGCGGTGCTCTGCCGAGTTGAACCGGTACGTCGCGCCGTCATGCACGGTGGTGATCGTCCTGTCGCCCTCGATGGCCGTATCCTGCGTGAAGTAGGCCACCGGGTCATAGCCGTGCAGCATCACGCCGTCGGCGTCGGTGTTCAGCCGCACCTTGTCCGACTCCGCCAGCGTCGGCAGCGGGGCCGCGGCCAGCAGGCCGGCGGCGGCAAGCGTCAGTGCGCCACGTCTGGTGAACTCTGTCATGGGTCGCATCCTTTTCTGCTTTGAGACTGCGGAAAGCGTCGCGCCGGGCGGCACGTTTCGCAAATCACAACGGCTCGCCCCGCATCACGACGGCCTGACCGCCGCGTGACGGGGCCGCGAAACCCGTTTGATATTCCGTGGCGGGCCCCTACAGATTGACGTCAGGCAACAGGAGGCGGGAATGACCAGCACGATGATCGGCGTGATCGGGGGATCGGGGGTTTACGATATCGACGGTCTGGAGGATGCGCGCTGGACGGTGGTGGACACGCCGTGGGGCGCGCCCTCGGACTCGGTTCTGACCGGCAGCTTCGGCGATGTGGCCATGGCGTTCCTGCCGCGGCACGGGCGGGGGCATGCCCATTCACCATCCTCCATCCCCTATCGCGCCAACATCGATGCCCTGAAACAGCTGGGAGTGACGGACGTGGTTTCACTCTCGGCCTGCGGATCGTTCCGGGAGGAGCTCCGCCCCGGCGACTTCGTGATCGTTGACCAGTTCATCGACCGCACCTTCGCCCGCGACAAGAGCTTTTTCGGCCAGGGCTGCGTGGGGCATGTCAGCCTCGCGCATCCGGTCTGCCCCCGGCTCGGCGATGCCTGCGGCACGGCGGCACGCGCGGCGGGAATCACGGTGCATCGCGGCGGTACCTACCTTGCCATGGAGGGGCCGCAATTCTCGACGCTGGCGGAGTCGCGACTGTACCGCGAGTCCTGGGGCGCCGACGTGATCGGCATGACCAACATGCCAGAGGCCAAGCTCGCCCGCGAGGCGGAGCTGTGCTATGCATCCGTCGCGATGGTCACGGACTACGACAGCTGGCACCCCCATCACGGCGAGGTCGACATCGCCCAGATCGTCGCCACGCTGAAGGGAAACGCGGACAAAGGCCGCGCGACGGTGCAGGGCCTCGCGTCGCGGCTGGAGCAACGGCGCGCGCCCTGTCCGCACGGCTGTGACCGGGCGCTGGAGTTCGCCCTGCTCACCGCGCCGGAGGCCCGCGATCCGGAGCTGGTGGAAAAGCTGCGCACGGTGGCGGGCCGGGTTCTCTAGCGATTCGCCCGTGCCACGGGCTGCGCGGGCCATGGCGTATCCGCCGGCGCCCCGGCGACAATGCCATTGCTGCCGCGTCTTCGCGGTGCACACGCCCTCAGCCGTGCGTCTTGACGAAGTCCCGGATGAAACGGCGGATTTCGCGCGCCGCCGTGGTGTCCATCTCCTTGCAAAGGGAGATGAATTCATCCCGCTCGCCCTTGTCGAGCCGCAGGATGAGCTGGCTGTCCTTCTTGCCGGGCTTCTTCTTGTCGTCCTTCTTTGCCACTTCACCCCCGGCCGCCGGTCCTGATTGCACCCCGTCTCGATGCTGGATGTATATACATTCCATGCATTGCCCGGGTCAACCGATCCGCCACGGCATACCGCGGCGGCCATGCAACGCGCAGCCGGCCGCTCCGGCGGATTGCAAGGCGGATCAAAGGCATTCATCTTGCATTGAAAGGTCACATGCGCATAAGGATCGGCATGCAGATCTACCTTCCTATCGCCGAGGTGTCGGTCAACGCCTTCCTTCTGCTGGGGCTAGGCGGGTTGGTGGGCATCCTTTCGGGAATGTTCGGGGTTGGCGGTGGCTTCCTCATGACGCCGCTTCTGTTCTTCATCGGCATTCCCCCCGCCGTGGCCGTGGCGACCGAGGCCAACCAGATCGTCGCATCATCCTTTTCCGGGGTTCTGGCCCATCTGCGGCGAAAGACCGTGGATCTCCGAATGGGCACAGTCCTGTTGGTGGGCGGGCTGGTCGGCGCCGCCCTCGGCGTGCTGTTGTTCAACTACCTGAAATCGCTCGGCCAGGTCGATCTGCTGGTGCGGCTCTGCTACGTCGTGTTCCTCGGCGTGATCGGCGGGATGATGTTCTTCGAGAGCCTGCGCGCCATCCGAAAGTCGCGCAGCGGCGGCGGCGCGCCCGTGCGCAAGCGGCACACATGGGTGCAGAAGCTGCCGATGAAGATGCGCTTTCGGACCTCCGGCCTCTACATCAGCGTGATTCCCCCCCTGCTCGTGGGCGTGGCGGTCGGCGTTCTGGCCGCGATCATGGGGGTGGGCGGCGGTTTCATCATGGTTCCGGCGATGATCTATATCCTCGGCATGCCGACCAAGGTCGTCGTGGGTACATCTCTTTTCCAGATCATCTTCGTCACCGCTTTCACCACGCTGCTGCATGCGACGACGAACTACACCGTCGACGTGGCACTGGCGGTCCTGCTGCTGGTGGGCGGCGTGATCGGCGCGCAGATCGGCACCACCATCGGCACGCGGATGAAGGCCGAACAGCTGCGTATCCTGCTGGCGATGATGGTCCTGGTCGTCTGCGGCAAGCTGGCGCTCGACCTGCTGCTGAAACCGGCCGAGCTCTATTCCCTCGGGCCGGCGGGGGGGCACTAGGCGATGATGCTGCGGTTGTGCCTGGCCCTGTTGCTCATCGCCCTGCCCGCCCGGGCGGAGGAAGTGGTGCTGGGTCTCAGCCAGGACGAGGTGGCGATCACCGCGACCTTCGACGGCTCGCACATACTCATCTTCGGCGCCGTCAAACGCGACAAACCGATACCTGAGGGCCCGCCCCTGGAGGTGGTTGTCGCGGTATCCGGCCCGTCCAAACCCGTCACCGTGCGCCGCAAGGAACAGGTGTTCGGAATCTGGGTGAACACCGACAGCGTGATGGTGGACGCGGCGCCGAGCTTCTACGCCGTGGCGACGAGCGGCCCGTTCGGCGAGGTGCTGACAAATGTCGAGGATCTCCGCCACCGGGTATCGATCGAGCGGGCGATCCGGTCGGTCGGTGCGGCGATGGATATCGGCGGGGCGCAGGATTTCGCGGACGCGGTCGTGCGCATCCGCGAGCGATCGGGTCTTTACAAGACGCTGGAAAATGCGGTCGCGGTGGACGAACAGACTCTTTTCCGCACGGCCATCGACATGCCGGCCAACCTGACCGAGGGCGAGTACTCGACGCGGATATTCCTGACGCGCGCCGGGCAGGTGATCTCGGTCTACGAGACCAGTATCGACGTTCGCAAGGTTGGGCTGGAGCGCTGGCTCTATACACTGTCGCGTGAACAGCCACTGCTTTACGGTCTGATGTCTCTGGCCATCGCCATCGCCGCGGGCTGGGGCGCCTCGGCTGCCTTTCGGGCGCTGCGGCAGGCGTGAGGGGACCGGCCGGGGCGGTGGCTTGATTTTCGCCTGGGCTGTCCCCACCTCGTCACGCATATCCGTGCACCGGCCTTTCCGCGCGGCAGGCGCCAGGCGTGCCGCCTTTCCCGGATGACGCCCCGAACAAGACGTGCTACCTGACCCCCATGAGCCACATGCCCTCGAAGGACGAGATCCTCAAATGGATCTCGGACAACCCGACCCTCACTTCCAAGCGCGACATCGCCAAGGCCTTCGGCATAAAGGGCGCGGCGCGGATCGATCTCAAGCGCATCCTCAAGGAGCTGGAGGAGGAGGGACACCTTGAGAAGCGCAAGAAAACCTATCGCGATCCCGACAAGCTCCCGCCGGTGACGGTCTTGCAGGTCTCCGGCCAGACGCGCGACGGCGACCTGCTGGCACGACCGCTGGAATGGCACGGTGAGGGCGTGGAACCCGTCGTGCTGGTAAATGAACGTGCCTCGGACCCCGCGCTCGGCGAAGGCGACCGCATCCTTGCACGACTGCAGGAGGTCAAGGGCGAGGATCACCATTACGAGGCCCGCCTGATCCGCCGGATCGGCGCCAATCCCCGCAAGATCCTCGGCATTTACCGCAAGCGCGCGGAAGGCGGGCGCATCGTGCCCATCGACAAGGGTGACGGCAAGGAGTGGAGCGTCCCCGACGACGCCACGGGCGGCGCCCGCGACGGCGAACTCGTCGAGGCCGAGCAGTCAGGCCCCAAGGGCCGGATGGGCCTGCCGCGCGCCCGGGTGGTGGACCGGCTGGGCGACCCGAGTGCGCCAAAGGCCGTCTCGCTCATCGCGATACATCAGCATGGAATTCCGGATGATTTTCCCGACGATGTGATCGAGGAGGCCGACCGGATGAAGCCGGCGGGCCTGAGCGGGCGCGAGGATCTGCGCGACCTGCCGCTGGTGACCATCGACCCGGCCGATGCGCGCGACCATGACGACGCTGTATGGGCGCACGCCGACGACGACTCCCGCAACGAGGGCGGGCACGTGCTGTGGGTCGCGATCGCGGATGTCGCGCATTACGTCACCCCCGGCTCGGCGCTGGACGGCGAGGCGCGCAGGCGCGGCAATTCCAGCTATTTCCCCGACCGCGTCGTGCCGATGCTGCCCGACCGCCTGTCAGGCGACCTGTGCAGCCTGCACGAGGGCGTGCCGCGGGCCTGCATCGCCGTGCGCATGCAGATCGATGCGCACGGGCAGAAGATCGGCCACCGCTTTACCCGCGGGCTGATGCGCTCGGCCGCCTCGCTGACCTACCGCGAGGTTCAGGCGGCGATGGACGGCGCGCCCAACGAGACCTGCGGCCCGCTGATGGAGGACGTCATCCGGCCGCTCTATGCCGCGCACGGGGCGCTCCAGGCGGCACGAGAGCGGCGCCAGCCGCTCGACCTCGACCTGCCGGAGCGCAAGGTGGAGCTGTCGGAAGAGGGCAAGGTGCTGTCTGTCAACTTCGCCGACAGGCTGGAGGCGCACAAGCTGATCGAAGAGTTCATGATCCTCGCCAACGTGGCAGCCGCGGAGACGCTGACGGCGAAGAAATCGCCCCTGCTCTTCCGCGTGCACGAGGAGCCTCCGCCCGAGAAGCTGGATACCCTCCGCGACGTGGCCGAGGCCGCGGGGCTGGTGCTGGCCAAGGGGCAGGTGCTGAAAACGTCGCATCTCAACCAGCTTCTCAAGGCCGCAGAGCAGACCGACCACGCCGACATCATCAACATGTCGACGCTCAGGGCGATGACGCAGGCCTATTACGCGCCGTCGAATTACGGGCATTTCGGGCTGGCACTGCAGGCCTATGCGCATTTCACGTCGCCCATCCGGCGTTACGCGGACCTCGTGGTGCACCGCGCGCTGATCTCCGCCCATGGCTGGGACGGGGACGGGCTAAGCCAGGGCGACATCGACCGGCTGCAAGGCACTGCCGAGCACATCAGCGAGACCGAGCGCCGCTCGATGGTGGCCGAGCGGGATACGAACGACCGTTACCTTGCCGCCTACCTGTCGGAACGGGTCGGCGAGGAATTCACAGGTCGGGTCAGTGGCGTGGCGCGTTTCGGTGTCTTCGTGCGGCTGGACGAGACGGGCGCCGACGGGCTGATCCCCGTGCGCGCCCTGGGGCGCGAGTTCTTCCACTTCGACCGGGAGAACGGGACACTGATGGGCGCCGACACGGGGCTGACCATCGGGCTGGGCCAGCGTGTCACAGTGCGGCTGGCCGAGGCCGCGCCGGTGACGGGGGGGCTCGCGCTCGAACTGGTCAGCATCGAGGGCAAGAACCCGCCCAAGGGGCCGGCCAAGGCCCGTGGGAAACCCCCGCGGCGCAAGGAATCCCGCGGGCGGAAAAAGGCCGACGCCAAGGCGCGCAAGGTCAAGCGCAGCCGCCGCTGACCCACCTCATGCGGCGGCCAACAGCAGCCATGCGAGATAGCCGGCATAGACAACCAGCAGCGCGGCCCCCTCGCGCCGGCCGATGCGCCGGCCCGTCCACGCGAAGAGCAGCAGCACCGCCGTCGCCGCCAGCATGACCCAGATGTCTGCCCCGGCGATCCGCGCGGGCACCTCCAGCGGATGCAGCAGGGCGGTCACGCCGAGGATCCCGAGTATGTTGAATATGTTGCTGCCCACCACGTTGCCGAAGGCCACGTCGCCATGTCCCCTTCGCGCAGCGATCACCGAGGTGGCCAGCTCGGGCATCGAGGTGCCAATGGCGACGATGGTCAGCCCGATGACGGATTCGCTGAGCCCAAGGTGTCCGGCCATCGAGATGGCGCCGTTCACGAGGAACCGCGCCCCCAGTAGGATCAGGCCGAGCCCGGCGAGGAGAACGAAGGCCGACCGCCCGGCGGGAGCGGCCCGCACCGCAACCGTCTCGGCCCCGTGCGTATACATCTCGGCGGCCGGCGTTCCCCGGCGCCGCTCCGCCGCGATCGTCGCGGCCAGGTAAACCGCGAGGGCCGCCAAGAGCGCCGCACCGACCGGCCGCTCGATCCCGCCGCCAAGCACGGCGACAAGACAGGCCAGCGTCGCCCCCGCCATCACGACCCCGTCGCGGCGCAGCATGCCGGGCGCAACCGCGACCGGCGTCAGTAACGCGGCGGCCCCGACGATCAGGAGGATATTGCCGATGTTGCTGCCCACGACGTTGCCCAGCGCGATACCCGCAGACCCGGCGAAGGCGGCCTGCACGCTGGTCAGCAGTTCGGGCGACGAGGTGCCGAAGCCCACCAGTGTCAGCCCGATGACGACCGGCGACACGCCCATCCCCCGCGCCAGCGCCACCGCGCCGCGCACCAGCATCTCGCCCCCGGCGATCAGCCCGGCCAGTCCGGCCACAACGAAGAGATAATCCAGATACATGTTCCCGGCCCCGCGGGTTTGCACAGCGTCTCGTCACGCCCGGTAAATGTGTCGCCCGCACCCACCGATCAAGACGGGAAAGACGGGTAGACGGCCGCGGCCGTGCGGTCGATCCACGCCACCAAATTGGCATCGCCGCGCACCATCTCGCGCAGGCCCGTCTCGCATGGCAGATCGCGGATCATGTCGAGGACCGGCACGATCGCCGCATCCGCGGTGCCCGGCCCGTCGCCGAAAAGATACGGCTTTTCCCCCAGCGTCGCGCGCACGGCATCGAGGTCTCGGCCCATCCGTCCGAGCCTGGCGGACTCGCTGAACAAGGCAGTGCCCTGCAGCTCCAGCATGCGGCGGATTTGCCTGCGCGCATGCGCCGCGACCGGCCCGCGGACCGGCGCCGGCAACGCGCCGAAGAACGCCTTGCGTGTCGCGGGCCAGCAATCCGCCCGCAACCAGCGGTCATGCGCGAGCCCATGGCGCAAGCCTTCCTCCGCCATCGTGACAAGGGCATGGGCGTGCGCCGTCTCGGCGCGATCGAGTCCGGCGTCGAACCCGGCGCCGCGGGTCTGCAGCCAGGCCTGGATCGCGTCGCTATCGGGAATCAGGGCCTCGCTCGTCCGAAGAACCGGCAGCCTGCCACACGGCATCTTCGAAGGATCCGAGACGTAGGAGGGCACCCAGACCTGCCCGGACATCTCCAGCAGGCACATCGCCTTGAGGCAGAAGGGGCTGAGACTGGGAAACCGGCCGTGGCCGGGGAAGGTCAACAGTGTCAGCATGACGCGTCTCCACGGGCCGGCGGGCAAACGCGCCCCGACCCGGGAGGTAAATGCGCCACCAAGCCGCCGCGTCAAGCCGGACACCCCCCTTTCCCTGCCCGGCGGGTTGGGGCCGACCATGGCTGGGTGGGCAGGATACGCTTCCACGGGGCGTGCTTTGGCGATAGGATGGCGCAAACCCCGCAAAGATGGGACACAGGCGATGAGCAGGACATTCTTCGTGGCGGCGATTGTATCGATCGCGGTGGCAGGCCCGGCAACGGCGTCCCCCGTTGACACCTCCCTCCGGCCGAAGGTGCGGCCGGGAGCGATGGATGCGGCAAAGACGGCCGCGGCCGACGTGACGACCCGCAATGCCGTTTTCCGCAGCCTGCGCCCGATCGCGCGACCGGGCGATCTGGACACGCAGGCCACGGCGGTCGCATCGGCCGCGCCGCCGGCCTTTCGCCGGTGGATCCAGGGGTTCCGCAATCGCGCACTCTCCCGGGGCATCAGCGCGCAGGTCTTCGATGCGGCCTTTCGCGACGTCCGCTACGACCGCGAGGCAATCTCGCGCGACCGGAACCAGGCGGAATTCAAGAGCGCGATCTGGGATTATCTCGACAACGCCGCCTCGCCGCCTCGGGTGGCCGAGGGCAAGCGCGTCCTGCGCAAGTACCGGCGCACGCTCGACCGGATCGAACGGACCTACGGCGTGGACAAGGAGGTGGTGGTCGCCGTCTGGGGATTGGAGAGCCGCTATGGCACCCGCATGGGCGAACACGGCATGATCGATGCGCTGGCCACGCTGGCGCATGACGGGCGGCGCGGCCGTTTCTTCGAGAAGCAACTCGTCGCGGCGCTGAAGATCCTGCAATCGGGCGACGTGTCGGTGCGCGACTTCAAGGGATCGTGGGCGGGGGCCATGGGCCATACCCAGTTCATCCCGACCTCCTACCTTGCCTATGCGGTGGATTTCACCGGTGACGGCAAGCGCGACATCTGGTCTGACGATCCCTCGGACGCGCTGGCATCGACCGCGGCCTATCTGGACCGTTTCGGCTGGCGCAAGGGCCAGCCATGGGGCGTGGAGGTGCGCTTGCCGCGCGGGTTCAGCACGAACCAGGCAAGCCGGGGCATCAAGCGGATGCCGTCGCAGTGGGCGCGGATGGGCGTGACGGACATGGACGGGCGGCCGGTGCCGGATCACGGGCGTGCCTCGATCCTGCTGCCCGCGGGGCGGGACGGCGCGGCCTTCATGATCTTCGACAACTTTGCCGTGCTGGAACGCTACAACAACGCGGACGCCTACGTGATCGGGGTGGGGCACCTGTCCGACCGCATCAAGGGCGGGCCGCCGATCCGCACGGCGTGGCCGCGCGGGTACGAGCCGCTGACCTTCGACGAGAAGAAGGAAATGCAGCGGCGGCTGCGGCGCAAGGGATACGACCTGAAGAAGATCGACGGGCTGATCGGCCCCAACACAGTGGCGGCGATCCGGTCCTTTCAGCGGTCAGAGGGGCTGGAGGCCGACGGCTACCCCTCGAAGGCCGTCCTGGCGCGCCTGCGCGGCGGCTGACCGGGCGGGTCCGCTCCCGGCGGCGCGCGGACGATGCCCGGCCTCGCTCCGACGGCATCCCGGAGCAACCCCTTGCCCCTGCATCGGCTTTGGCGCCGAAGGCCACGGCTCCACGTGCCCAGCCCGGAGCAGCCGTTCTTTCAGTTAACTCCCAGCGACCGCTCCCAGCCCAAAACGAGCGCGGTACGAAACAGACTGGTTGGTCAAAGCGTACATTGGAGGAAAGCCAGTCAGGTGACCGATGTTCTGGACTGTCGCCCTCAATCGCCTCGTGGCTCGTGCCTTGAACCGATACTCCACCGTCCCACTCAGCACGACCTCTGCCCGATATTCGCCAAGAGTCGTCTGGGCGACGCATGGCAAGACTAATGCCGACGCCGCAACCACGAGTCAGGTCCCGGCTGGAATTAATCGCAGGAGCCGCGGGATCCGTCGGCGCATGTCCTGCCGTCGGTCCAAGTCGCTCCGCTCAGGTCCGCATCGATCAGGTCCACGTTGGTCATGTCTGCACTGGTTAGGTCTGCGCCCGACAGTTTCGCTCCGGTCAGGTTCGAGCCTCTCACCTGCGCGCCTCTCAGATCCGCGTTGGTCAGGTCCGCGCCCGACAGGTCCGCATCGCTAATCCTCGCATAGAGCAGGACCGCCCCGCTCAGGTCCGCGTTGGTCAGATCCGCGCCTCTCAGACCCTCGCCAGACTTGTCACAGTCGCTCCAGTCAATGTTCGGGGCTGCTTGGTCCGAGCAGGCGGCCATAGCGTCTGGTGCCATGGTCATCAGGAGGGCTAGGGAAACAGCGGCAAGCCGCGGGATATAGGCCAAGGTGGGTCGGATTGTCATGGTACTTTTCTAGTTCTCAAAAAATGTTTTTCTTAAAAATTTCCTCTAGTGTGAGACCCCACGATAGCATGAAATCAGGCGAACCCATAGGGTTTGTGTGGGGGGGCGGGGGGGCGTCCCTTGAAAGGTAGACGCAGACGCACCCGTTCGCCACAAGACCTTTGCCCGATCCTTCTCCAGCGGTCGCCGGGAAGGCGTGCCGCTAGGCGCACGCCGCTCTGGCGCGCGCTGTCAAGACACTAGGAAGAGGCTTGCAAATTCGCCTGACTTTCGCGGAGCTGCAATTGGTATGATGTGCAGCAAACGCCCGCTCTCCCGCGCTTTCAGCCGGTGGAACCGCATGGGCGCACCCCGGAACACGCATCGTATCCCCGGCGCACCGCACAAGCAAAGGGCCGCGGGGATTGTGCCCGCGGCCCTTTTCATTGTCGCTGCGCCCTTGGCTAGCGCGCCGCGCCGAGCGCCGCCAGCCCCTTGAGCACGTCGATGGCATAGGCCAGCTGGTAATCGTCTTCGCGCAGCTTGGCGGCCTCCTCGGCGCGCTTGCGGTCCTCCTCGATCTGGCGGATCTCGTCCTCGGTCAGGCTGTCGTTGTCCAACCGTCCCCGCAGGTCGGCCTCGGACCGCGCGCGCGGGCGGGTCGTCTCGTCCTCTGCCTCTTCGTCGGCGGCGGTGCGGCGCGGCTGCGGCACGACGATGTCCGGCGAGATCCCGAGCGCCTGGATGGACCGGCCGGACGGCGTGTAATAGCGCGACGTCGTCAGGCGCATGGCACCGTCGCCGCGCAGCGGCATGACCGTCTGCACCGACCCCTTGCCGAAGCTCTTGGTGCCCACCACGATGGCACGGCGGTGGTCCTGCAGCGCGCCCGCGACGATTTCCGAGGCGCTGGCCGAACCTCCGTTGATCAGCACGACCATCGGCATACCGTCGGTCAGGTCGCCCTCGGTGGCGTTGAACCTCTCGCCATCCTCGGGGTTGCGGCCGCGGGTGCTGACGATTTCGCCCTGGTTCAGGAAGGCGTCGGAAACCTTGATCGCCTGCGTGAGAAGCCCGCCGGGGTTGTTGCGAAGATCCAGAACGATGCCCGACACCTTGTCGGCGCCGCCGGCTGCCTCGACCTGCTCCTTCAGCCCCTCCTCGAGGTTCTTGTAAGTCTGGTCGTTGAAGGTCGTGACCCGAAGGACCACCGCCTCGCGCTCCGTGCGGGCGCGCACGGCCTTGATCTGGATGGTGTCGCGGATGATCGACACGTCGAAGGGCTCGGGCTCGCTCTCGCGCACCACGGTGATCACGATCTCCGAGCCGACCGGCCCGCGCATCAGATCCACCGCCTCATCAAGCGTCAGGCCCAGAACGCTTTCGCCGTCGACATGGGTTATGAAATCACCGGCCTCGACCCCGGCGTTGTCCGCCGGCGTGCCATCGATGGGCGAGACGACCTTGACGAACCCCTCTTCCTGCGTGACCTCGATACCCAGACCGCCGAACTCTCCGCGCGTCTGCACGCGCATGTCGGCGGCGTCATCGGGCGAAAGATAGCTGGAATGCGGATCGAGCGATGTCAGCATGCCGTTGATGGCAGCCTCGATCAGCTCGGCTTCGTCCACCTCCTCGACGTATTGCGAGCGGATCCGCTCGAAGATGTCGCCGAACAGGTCGAGCTGTTCATAGACGTTCGTCGTCTTTTCGGCTTCCTGGGCAAGCAGGGGCGCGGCGATCTGCGTCGTCACCACCGCACCGGCCAGGACACCGGCGGCTGCGGCCATCAGAAATCTCTTCATGCGCATAATCATCCTTCGTCTGTCTTGAACCACGCTTCTGGATCAACCGGGGTGTTGTCCTGCCGCAGTTCGATATAGAGCGTTTCCGTCTGCCGGGCACCCGCGCCGCTGCCCGTCGTGGTCAAAAGGCCGTCCTCCCCGGTCTCGGGGCCGCCCATAAGCCCGACCGGACTGCCGCCCGGCAGCACCTCTCCTGTCTGACCATAGACCACATCAAGCCCCGCCATCACAAGCAGAATGCCCGCCTGAGGCTCCAGAATGATCACGTTTCCGTAGTCGAGCAAGGGGCCGCGGTAGCGCACCGTCGCGGGGGCTGGCGTGGTGACGAGTGCGTGCGGCCGGGTGGCCACCACGATACCGGGCCGCGAAATGCCGGCCGCGTCGGCCTCTCCCGCGCGGCGCAGGATCGTGCCCTTCACGGGCATGGGCAGCTCGCCCTTGCGCTCGCTGATCCCGGGCAGGCTTCCCGGTGCCTCGTCGACCGCAATGTCGGTCAGCCCGCTGGCGAATCCCTCTAGCGTGTCGGTGGACGCCACGAGCAGAGCGGTCTGCACCGGGTCCTCGATGAAGCGCCGCGGCAAGTCCTCACGGTCCGCGATCGCCTGGCTGAGCGCTGCACGGGCCTGCTGGGTCTTTTCCAGCCCCTCGCGCAGCTTGCCCGCCGCGCTGTCCTGAAGGGCGCGCACGACGCTGACCTCCTCGAGCTGCCCGCGCAATTCCTCGGCGCGGGCATCGAGCGCGGGCGCGACCTCGGCCAGCACCATCCCGGAACGCGCCGTGCCCAGCGGGCCGCCGGGATGCAGCAGCCGCACCGGCGCGGGCGCGGTGCCGATGCCCTGAAGAACGCCAAGCAGCCGGGATATCTCTTCCTCGCGGGAGGCCAGTTCGCGCGTGAGCACCTCTTCGCGTATGGCGGCGCGGCGCAGCCCCTCTCGCATGGCCTCCAGCCCGTCCTCGTAGGCCCGGATCGCCTCTGTCAGCGCGCGCACGCGGTTGCGCGCATCCTCGGCGGCCTCGAGCAGGGCGCCGGCCTTGGACAAACGCTGTGCCGCAGCGCGCGCGGCCTCGCCGGGATCGGGCGCCTCCTGCGCCGGCGCGGCACCGACGGCCAGCAACAGCGATATGACCGCCGCCAGGCGCCTCATGCCAGAAGGCTGCTCCCTGTCATCTCGTCCGGCTTGGGCAGCCCCATGAGCGCCAGCACGGTCGGCGCCAGATCGGCCAGCCGGCCGGACCGCAAGGCCGCGTTTTCCGGCCCGCCGTAGAGGATCACCGGCACGGGGTTCGTGGTGTGCGCGGTGTGGGGCTTGCCCGTGCCGGGGTCGATCATGGTTTCGCAATTGCCGTGGTCCGCCGTGACGATCATCGCGCCGCCGGCCGCCTCGAGCGCCGCCACGACGCGGCCCAACCCGCGGTCCACCGCCTCGCAGGCGGCGATGGCGGCGGCCAGATCACCGGTGTGACCCACCATGTCGGGGTTGGCGTAGTTCACCACGATCAGGTCGTAGCCATGCTGGATGGCCTGCACGAAATGGTCCGTCACCTCGTCGGCAGACATCTCGGGCTTGAGGTCGTAGGTCGCCACGTCGGGCGAGGCGGCCATGTACCGCTCCTCGCCGTCCTCGGGGGCCTCCTTGCCGCCGTTCAGGAAAAAGGTGACATGCGGATACTTCTCGGTCTCGGCGCTATGGAACTGGGTTCGCCCCTGCCGGGCCACCCATTCGCTCAGCGTGTTGACGGGGCGTTCATCGGGAAAGATGCAGTCCATGTAGGTCGCGTGGCGGCGCGAGTACTCGGTGAACCCGCTCACGATGGCAAAGCGGGGCCGCCGCCCGGCGTCGAACTTGTCGAAATCTGGATCGGCGAAGGCCGCGAGGATTTCGCGGGCGCGGTCTGCCCGGAAATTCAGGCACAGAATACCGTCGCCGTCCTGCATGCCGGTATATTCCCCCAGCACGCGCGGCTTGATGAACTCGTCCGTGCGGCCCTTGCCGTAGGCGTCGGAAATGGCCTGCGCGGCGTTTTCGGCGGCATACCCCTCGCCAAGGGCCAGCGCCCTGTAGGCCAGCTCCACACGTTCCCAACGGTTGTCGCGGTCCATCGCGTAGTAACGTCCCGAAACCGTGGCGATGAAGGCCCCCTCGGGCAGCGCGCGGCGCAGCGCCTCCAGGTAGGATCGCGCCGATACGGGCGCAACGTCGCGCCCATCGGTAAAGGCATGGATCGCGACGGGAATGCCGTGCCCCGTCAGCGCCTCGGCCGCGGCGATCATGTGCGCGATATGCGAATGCACCCCGCCATCCGAGAGCACTCCGAGAAGATGCGCGGTGCCGCCCGTCTGCTTCAGCTTTTCGACGAACCGCAGCACCCCCGGCAGGGTTGCAAAGGCGCCGGTTTCGATGGCCTTGTCGATGCGGCGCAGGTCCATCTCGACCACGCGGCCGGCACCGATGTTCATGTGCCCGACCTCGGAGTTGCCCATCTGCCCGTCGGGCAAGCCCACATCCGTGCCATGCGTGACCAGGGTGGCGTGCGGGCATTCGGCCATGAGCCGGTCGAAATTCGGCGTGTCGGCGAGGATCGGGGCATTCGCCTCGGTCAGGTCCGACAGCCCCCAGCCGTCGAGGATACACAGAACTACGGGTTTGGGTGCGCGCATGATCTCTCCTGCATTGATGCCGCGGTTCTAACGCCTCGACCTTCGGCATGGAACCGTTTTGCGCGCGCCGTTGCGCAGTTCCGCGGGTCCCGTTTCGTCGCGGGCGGGATACCGCGGTGGTGCGGGCCGGTCACGTCACGCCCGCCGTTCACCGGGCGCGGTCATGCCCGGTGATAGGGGCTGCTGGCGAGGATGCTTGCAGCGCGGTAGAGCTGTTCGGCCAGCATGACCCGCACCAGCATGTGCGGCCACACCATCGGACCAAGCGATAGCCTGACATCCGCACGCTGCCGCAGCTCCGGGTCCAGCCCGTCGGCCCCGCCGATCACGAGGGCCGCGTCGGCCACCCCCTCGTCGCGCCATCGCGCCAGCATTGCGGCGAAGTCCGGCGACGTCATCACCTTGCCGCGCTCGTCGAGCGCCACGGTGGCGGCGCCGTCCGGTATGGCGCGGTCTATCAACGCCGCCTCGGCGGAAATTCCACCACCCTTCCGGTCATCTATTTCCTTGATCTGGGCTGGGCCCAGCCCGAGCTGGCGGCCCACCCGCCCGAAACGTGAAACGTAGTCGTCGACAAGGTCGCGCTCGGGGCCGGGACGGAGCCGGCCCACGGCACAGACATGAACGCGCATTCAGCTTTGGATCGAGGCGGCCTGCTGGCTGGGCAGCCACATCTTTTCCAGCTGGTAGAATTCGCGCACCTCGGGACGAAAGACATGCACGATGACATCGCCCGTATCGACGAGCACCCAGTCACCTGCCTCCTTGCCCTCGATCTTGGGCAAGATGCCCATCTCGGACTTCAACCGCTCCACCAGTTTTTCCGAGATCGCAGAAACCTGCCGGTTCGACCGCCCCGAGCAGATCACCATGTAATCCCCGATTGCGGTCTTGCCGCGCAGGTCGATCTGCACGACATCCTCGGCCTTGTCTTCTTCGAGTGAGGAAAGAACGCGCGCGAGCTGTGCCTCGCTGTTCGCGTCGATCACGGGCGCCATGTCGCGCGCCCCCTGTTCGGCGGCCATTGCCGCGTCAGCCGTGAAAGACAGGACATTGTCCTCCTTGATTGCACTTCACTCCGCCCGGATCGCGGGCATGGCCAGAAGGTAGCAAGCCCCCGGTGACATTTCAATGAAGGGGGGAACACAAACCAGGCGATGGCGCTTTTGCGCCACCGGGGCGGCATCGCGGCAGTCATGCCGCCGCAACTCCCCTCTGGACACGGCCGGCCAGTCGCTTAGGCTCGCCGCGCAAAGCGGAGAGTGCGATGACGACTGCCCTGATCACCCATGACGATTGCCTGCTGCATTTGACGCCGCCGGGGCATCCGGAACGCGTTGCGCGTCTCGAACACCTGCTGCCGGCGCTTGACGGCAAGGCGCTGACGCGTGTCGCCGCGCCCGAGGCCACGGACACGGCGCTACGTCTTGGCCACCCGCAAAGCTACATCGACCACATACGGGCGGAGGAACCCGACGAGGGGATAAAGCAGCTCGACGCCGACACGTTCATGTCGCCCGGCTCGTTCCGGGCGGCAGGGCGCGGGGTCGGCGGGGCAATCCACGCCGTTGACATGGTCATGGCTGGGGAGGCCCGCAACGCCTTCGTCGCCACGCGCCCGCCGGGACACCACGCCGAGACCGCGCGGCCGATGGGGTTCTGCCTGTTCGGCACGGTGGCCATAGCGGCCAGGCACGCGATGGAACGGCACGGGCTGACGCGCGTCGCGGTTGTCGATTTCGACGTGCATCACGGCAACGGCACGCAGGACCTTCTCTGGTCCGAGCAAAGATCGCTATTCGTCTCGTCGCACCAGATGCCGCTCTGGCCTGGCACGGGCGCCCCCGACGAAACCGGTGCGCATGACAACGTGCTCAACATCCCGCTTTCGCCCGGGACCGACGGCGCCGCGTTCCGGGCGGCGTATGAGCGGCAGGTCATGCCCGCGCTGGACGCCTTCGCGCCGGAACTCCTGCTGATCTCTGCCGGCTTCGACGCGCACAGGGATGATCCGCTGGCCAACCTGGAACTGGTGGACGCCGATTTTTCATGGGTGACGCGGGAACTCTGCACCATGGCGGCGCGGCACTGCGACGGGCGCGTCGTTTCCTGCCTCGAGGGGGGCTACGACCTTGGCGCGCTGGCCTCCAGCGGGGCGGCGCATGTCGACGAACTCATCCGCGCCGGGGGTTGACGGAACCGGAGGGCGCTCATCGCGACATGATCTGCCCCCCGATCGCGAGATGCGGCGCCCTCATCCCCGCCCGACATAGGGCATCTTCGTCGCCATGACGGTCATGAACTGCACGTTCGCCTCTTTGGGCATGTCCGCCATGTGCAGGACGGAGCGGGCCGCATCGTCGACCGCCATGGTCGGCATATCGGGCTGGGACTTCTTCAGTTCCCGGACGAGTTCGCTTTCGGCGTTGCCGATATCGATCTGCCCGCAGGCGATGCCGAAGGGCCGGCCGTCCAGCGACAGGCTGCGGGTCAGGCCGGTGATGGCGTGTTTCGAGGTGGTGTAGCACACCGAACAGGGCCTGGGGCTGTGCGCCGAGAGCGAGCCGTTGTTGATGATCCGCCCGCCCTGCGGCGTCTGCCGCCGCATCTGGCTGAAAGCCAGGCGGGCGGCAATGAACATGCCGCGAACGTTCACGGCCAGAACCTCGTCGAATGCCTCTGGCTGGATCTCGTCGACGGGGCCGGACGGCCCGAAGATGCCCGCGTTGTTGAACAGCACGTCAAGACGCCCGGTCCTTTCCATGAACCGGTCGAACGCCGCCTCCATTGCCACCGCGTCGGTCACGTCGGCAGGCAGCGCAACGGCGTTCGCGTTCTCCTGCGCCAACCGGGCCAGCCTGTCGGCCCGCCGGGCGAACAGCCCCACCCGCCACCCCGCGCGCAGGAATTCCTCGGCCGTGGCCCTGCCAATTCCCGAGCTCGCGCCGGTGACCAAGATGGATTTCATGTCTCTTCTGCCTCCAGCGTCAGCGGCACGGGCGCCGCGCGCAAATCGTCCACGCGCAAAGGACCCGTAGGTTTCGACAGGCGGTTGCGCACCACCCAGTGCAGCCGTTCCTCGGCCCGTGTCACCGCGACATAGGCCAGCCGCTTCCACAGCGGCTGACCGGCCTCGGTCCGCCCCATGCGCGCAGCGGCGTAGATATCGGGGGCAAAGACCTGCACATCCCGCCATTGCGAGCCTTGCGCCTTGTGGATCGTGACCGCGGCCCCGTGCAGGAAGGTCGCGCCCATGTTGGCGGCATAAGGGATGAACGGCTCTTCCTCGTCGGGCTTCTCGATCTTGACGATCGAGGCCGCGCTCACGCGCGGGTCTTCCGCCCCGATCACGTGCAGCCGGGAAAAGCCCGGCTTCTTGCCGGGGCCGAGATATATCACCTGGGCGCCCTTGATCAGGCCACGCGCCTCGAGGTCCAGCCGCTTCTTGCGGTGCTTGAGCGGCAGCTCGATCCCGTCGCATATGAGCGGCTCGCCCGGCAACAACTCGGTCTCCGGGGCGCCGTGGACCCCGCGGAAGGCGTTGATCAGCCGGATGCGCGTGGCGTTGCGCCAGACAAGGACGGGGCTGCGCGCCATGAGGTCCACCTCGACCCGCTGCGCCCAGGTCACCCGGTCGTCGCGGCGCGCGGTCTCCTCCACCATCCGCTCGAAATCCTCGAAGCCGAGCTCCGGATCGCCGAGGGCGTGGGCGAGGTCGAGGATCGGGTTGTCGGCGTCCTGCCGGTGAATGCGGTGCAGTTCAAGCCGCGAGGGAGCGGGCAGCGCCTCGAACACCATGCCGCCCTCCCCCTTGACCGGCGGCAGCTGCGCGGGGTCGCCGAAGAGCAAAAGCGTTGGAAATATTTCCTTGAGATCCTCGAACTGCTTGGCATCCAGCATCGAGGCCTCGTCGATGAGCCCGATATCGAGCGGCTCCTCGCGCCGCTTCCACCCGGTGATGAAATCCGACCCGCGCAAACCGGCCGCGGCCAGTGCCCCGGGGATCGACTTGTTGGACTGGTAAAATGCCAGGGCGCGGTCCAGCGCCTGCTCGGACAGCCCCTCTATCTCGGGGCGCTCGCCATTGCCGGCCAGCCATTCGGCGATCTTTTCGTATTCGGGGTCATAGACCGGGGTGTAGAGGATGCGATGTATGGTCGTCGCGGGAACGCCGCGCATCCGCAGCACGCTGGCCGCCTTGTTGGTGGGAGCGAGGATCGCCAGCGTACGCCTGTCGCGCCGCCGGCGCCCCTCGTAGTCGCCCGAAACGGTTTCGACCCCCGCCTCCTCGAGGGCGCGGAACAGCGCGGCCAGCAACAGCGTCTTGCCCGAACCGGCCTTGCCGACGACGGCCATGACGCTCTGGCCGCCGGCCCGCGGCGGGGCCAGCACCCCCTCTTCGAGATCGACGCCCGCCTCGCGCATCATTGCCGCGATGCGGTCATGCGCCTCGGCCTGATCCTCGGAATATGTCAACGTGGTCCCGGTCATGGCGCGACCCTACAGGCCCGCCGCGGCAGGGACCAGCGAAAGCGTTTTCAGCGGGTCTAGCGGCCCGCCTCCAGCACGTCCTCGACGGTGCGCAACCCGGTGCGGGGCGCCTGCACCAGCACGGCCATGTTGCCCGGCTTGTGCTCGTTGCGCAGCATCTTGGTATGCGCCTGCGGGATCTCGTCCCACGGGAACACCTCGGACATGCAGGGATCGAGCCGCCGCTCGATCATCAGGCGGTTCGCTGCGGCGGCCTGCTTGAGATGCGCGAAGTGGCTGCCCTGAAGGCGCTTCTGGTGCATCCACATGTAGCGCACGTCGAAAGTGCAATTGAACCCGGTCGTGCCGGCGCAGATCACCACCATGCCGCCTTTCTTGCACACCAGCGTCGAGACCGGGAACGTCGCCTCGCCCGGGTGCTCGAAAACCATGTCGACGTTGACGCCCTTTCCGGTGATGTCCCAGATCGCCTTGCCGAACTTGCGCGCCTCTTTGAGCCACGCGCCGTATTCGGGGCTGTTCACCTTGGGCAGCTGGCCCCAGCAATCGAAGTCCTTGCGGTTTATGACGCCCTTGGCGCCCATGGACATCACGAAATCGCGCTTGTCCTCGCCGGAGATGACGCCGATCGCGTTGGCGCCGGCGGTATTGGCCAGCTGGATCGCGTAGGAGCCAAGACCGCCCGACGCGCCCCATACCAGCACGTTCTGGCCGGGCTTGAGCTCATGCGGGTGATGACCGAAGAGCATCCGGTAAGCTGTGGCCAGCGTCAGCGTGTAGCAGGCCGATTCCTCCCATGTCAGGTGCTTGGGCCGCGGCATGAGCTGCTGCGCCTGGACCTTGGTGAACTGCGAGAATGCCCCGTCGGGTGTCTCGTATCCCCAGATACGCTGCGTGGGCGACAGCATCGGGTCGCCGCCGTTGCATTCCTCGTCGTCGCCGTCATCCTGGTTGCAGTGCACCACGACCTCGTCGCCGACCTTCCAGTTCTTCACGGCCGATCCGACCTTCCAGACGATTCCCGCCGCGTCGGATCCGGCGATGTGGTAATCGGCGCCGTGACCGTCAAACGGGCTGATCGGCTCTCCCAGGCCGGCCCATACGCCGTTGTAATTGACACCCGCGGCCATCACGAGCACCAGCACCTCGTGGCTGTCCACCTCCCAGGTGTCGACGACCTCGACCTTGAAGGACTGTTCGGGTTCGCCGTGGCGGTCGCGGCGGATGGCCCATGCATACATCTGCTTCGGCACGTATCCCAAAGGCGGCATTTCGCCCACTTCGTAGAGATCCTTTTCGGGCGCGTCGTAAGGTGCGATGCCGGTTTCGGTGTCCAGAGCCATTGTCAGCCTCCTTGGGTCAAGCACACGCCGCGATGCAGAATCGCGGCTTTGACGGTTGGATATAATCCATTGCGCAACAATGCAATGCCTACCACGTGCATTTTGTAATTATATAACTTCGCACTCGCAGAAACCTCGCGCGCCTATTGACCTGCGAACAGATGCGCGATCGATCGCGCATAATAGGCCAGCACCGGCCGCTCCCGCTCGACCGGCGCGATGCCCTTGCCCGTTTCGATCACTATGCCCCGCCCGAGCAGATTGGCGAGGCCGGATTGCACGCTGTCGACCCCGCCGTCGCGGGGCAATCGAACGTGGCCGGCCGGCAGGCGGGCGAGCAGTGTCTGAACGTCGCGCTCAAGCGCGGCGCGCGGGACGGGGCCGCTTGCGTCCAGCAGGACATGTGCCACGACGGGAACCGGCAGGACGGGCACCTCGGCCCCGATCCTCTGCATCAGGCATCCGCCCAGATCCTCGACCGTCGAACCCGGATGGTCGGCCCTGAACGCCTTGAGCGACACCGGGGCACCGAAGCTGGCGGCGGCGTATCCGTGACGGTAATAGCGCCGCGTCAGCCAAAGCCACAATTGCTTGAGCATGAAGCGGGCAACCACGCTGATACGCGCGCGGAAACGCCGCCGGCCCGACTCAGCGGCGGCGACGAGGATACGGTCCTCGAACACCCGGTCGTAATTCAGCGCCACGGGCACGAACACCACGTCGCGGCCCGGCTCCGAACGGCCCTCGACGATGTATTTCAGCAGCCCGAGCCGTGGCGGTGTCAGACCGCCGTCCAGCGAAAGCCCGCCCTCTAGAAAAACCGCCTGCGTCACGCCGCCGTCGGTGGCCATGCCCACATACCGCGCCAGCACGCGGCGGTAGAGTTCGTTGCGAGACCGGCGGCGGATGAAATAGGCGCCCATGGCCCGGATCAGCCGCGAGAGGGGCCAGACCCGTGCCCACTCTCCGACCGCGTAGGACAGTGCCGAGCGTTCCGCGGCCAGCCACGTGACGAGTACGTAGTCCATGTTCGACCGGTGGTTCATCACAAAGACCACCGTTGCATCGCGGTCCACGCCGCGGAACGCGTCCTCGTCGAAACGCCCCAGACGGACGTGGTACAATGCCTTGCTCAGCCATTTGGCTGCGCGGATGGCGACCCCGAAATAGATCCCTGTGGAAAATCCCGGCACGATCTCGCGGGCGTAGCGTTTCGCCTGCTCGAATGCGACGCTCTCGGGGATGCCCTCCTGGCTGGCGTGGTCGGCGATGGCCTGGCTGACCTGCGGATCATAGATCAGCCGCTGGATCATGTCGTGGCGACGGGCCAGCTTGAACGGCTCGATGGGCCGCGCCAGCCGTTCGTTCAGCCGTGCCACGGCCCGCTCCATGCGCCGTCTGAAGAACCAGCGCACCGACGGGAACAGGAAATGCGACGCGAAGGTGACCGCGGCAAACAGCAGGATCAGGACAAACAGCCAGAGGGGCAGCTCTACGGTGGATGTCATTCAGGATCCTTGCGCATTACTCACCGACGAGCAATATCAGCACCATGCCGGACGGGCCAGACACCGACCCCGTGATCGTGGCGACGGGCTTCGCGCCCGAGGAGCGCGGCCGCGCGGCCGCCCTGTTCTGGCAGGCCTTCGGGGCCAAGCTGGGCCCCTTGCTCGCCCCGGAAGACAAGGCCGTGGCGTTTCTGGCCGGCGCGCTTTGCCCGCGGCATGCCATCTCGGCCCGGGCCGCCGATGGCAGGTTGCTGGGAATAGCGGGCTACAAGATGGGGGCCGGCGGGCTGGTCGGCGGCGGCGTGAATGATCTGGCGAAGGTGTACGGGTGGGTCGGCGCGTTGTGGCGCGGCACCTTGTTGTCGCTGCTGGAGCGTCGGATCGCCCCCGGAACGGCGCTGGTAGACGGCATCTTCGTTGACGAAAGGGCCCGCGGCCAGGGAGTGGGCAGCGCCCTGGTGGAAGAGATCAAGCACAGGGCGCGGCAGGATGGCCGCAAAGCCGTGCGGCTGGAGGTGGCCGAGCGCAACACGCGTGCACGGGCGCTGTACGAACGCCACGGTTTCGTTGCGCTCAAGACCACCCGCGCAGGGCCGGCGCGGTGCCTGATCGGGTACCGCCGCAGCATCGAGATGCTCTGCGACCTGTGACCGCCCAGTGCATCGCCGCGATGCAGCGAATTGACATGGTCACATTATTCCAGCTATCAATCGCGCAACGTAAGAAAATTGCGCCCAAAGATTCACGAGGCCCGCCCATGTCGCAGACGCAGCAAGACCCGCAGCGTGATCGCCCCTGGCTGATCCGCACCTATGCCGGCCATTCCACGGCAAAGGCGTCCAACGCGCTCTATCGCTCGAACCTTGCGAAAGGGCAAACCGGCCTGTCCGTGGCGTTCGATCTGCCCACCCAGACGGGCTATGACAGCGATCACGTGCTGGCCCGCGGCGAGGTGGGCAAGGTCGGCGTGCCAATCAGCCATCTGGGCGACATGCGCACGCTTTTCGACGAGATCCCGCTGGAGCAGATGAACACCTCGATGACGATCAACGCCACCGCGCCGTGGCTGTTGGCGCTCTACATCGCGGTGGCCGAGGAACAGGGCGCGGATGTCTCGAAGCTCACCGGGACGGTCCAGAATGACCTGATCAAGGAATACCTGTCGCGCGGCACCTATATCTGCCCGCCCAGGCCCAGCCTGAAGATGATCGGCGACGTGGCCGAGTACTGTTACAAGGCGGTGCCGAAATGGAACCCCATGAACGTGTGTTCCTACCACCTGCAGGAGGCCGGGGCGACACCACAGCAAGAACTGGCCTTTGCGCTGGCCACCGCCACGGCAGTGCTGGACGAACTGAAGCCGCGCGTTCCACAAGAGGATTTCCCGGTTCTGGCGGGCCGTATCTCCTTTTTCGTCAATGCCGGCATCCGCTTTGTCACCGAGATGTGCAAGATGCGTGCCTTCGTCGACCTGTGGGACGAGATCCTGCTTGACCGCTACGGCGTGGAAAACCCCAAGTACCGGCGGTTCCGCTACGGTGTTCAGGTCAATTCGCTGGGCCTCACCGAACAGCAGCCGGAAAACAACGTCTACCGTATCCTGCTGGAAATGCTGGCCGTGACCCTGTCCAAGAAGGCCCGCGCCCGCGCCGTTCAGTTGCCCGCCTGGAACGAGGCGCTCGGCCTGCCGCGCCCTTGGGACCAGCAGTGGTCCATGCGGATGCAGCAGATTCTCGCATACGAGACGGACCTGCTGGAATTCGACGATCTTTTCGACGGCAACCCGGCGGTCGATGCCAAGGTCGCGGACCTCAAGGACGGGGCCCGCCACGAGCTGGCCAACATCGACAGCATGGGCGGCGCGATCGGTGCGATCGAGTACATGAAAGCCCGCCTCGTTGACAGCAACGCCGAGCGGATCAACCGCATCGAGCGCAACGAGACCGTCGTGGTCGGCGTCAACAAGTGGACCGAGGCCGAGCCATCGCCGCTGCAGTCCGAGGATGGCGGCATTCTCGTCGTCGACGAGAGCGTGGAGGCCGACCAGATCGAGCGGCTGAACGCATGGCGCGCCGAGCGGGACGACGCCGCGGTAAAGGCGGCGCTGGCCGAACTCCGCGCCGCGGCCGAGCGGGGCGACAACATCATGCCCGCCTCGATCGCGGCGGCAAGGGCGGGCGTGACGACGGGGGAATGGGCCGCGCAGATGCGCACCGTCCATGGCGAGTATCGCGGACCCACCGGCGTGTCCGGCAGCCCGTCGAACAAGACCGAGGGGCTGGACGATCTGCGGGATGCCGTGAACGCCGTTTCCGACAGGCTGGGGCGGCGGCTGAGCTTGCTGGTCGGCAAGCCCGGGCTCGACGGCCATTCCAACGGCGCGGAACAGATCGCGTTCCGCGCCCGCGACTGCGGGATGGACATCTCCTATTCGGGTATTCGCCTCACGCCGGAGCAGATCGTGGATGCCGCTCTCGAACAGCAGTCGCACGTGGTGGGGCTGTCGATCCTGTCCGGGTCACACATCCCGCTGGTCGAAGAGCTGGTCGAGCGCATGAAGGCAGCCGGGCTGGGCCATGTGCCGGTGATCGTCGGCGGCATTATTCCGGAGGAGGACGCATGCCGGCTGCAGGAGATGGGCGTCGCCCGCGTCTACACGCCCAAGGATTTCGAGCTGAACACGATCATGATGGACATCGTGACGCTCGCGGATCCGCAGGCGGTGGCGGCGGAGTAGCCCCGCCGCCCGCCAAGTGGTTCATTCCTGTGCCGCGGTCCCGTCTTGGGCAGGCTGTTGCAGGTTCCCACCGTTCTGCTGTTTCTGTTTCATCGCGGTGATGCGGGTGTTGATCCGCTTCGCCAGATCCTCACTGCCCTGCGCAGCGCGGCCGATGGCGAGGTATTCCGCCGGCGAGATCCCGGCGACGTCCTCGACGGCGGACCGGGCGGCCACGTCGGCCTGCTCGGCCAGTTCCTGGCGGTCCTCCTGCGTTTCCGCGGCCTCGATCTGGGGCAGGTACTCGCGGCGGACGCCATCGATTGCGATCATGGCGTTGACGAAGCTCACGACCTGGCCCTTGCTGACGTCCTCGGCGGCGATCTGGGGTATCTCCTGCGATTCCTGCGCCATGGCGACCGGCGCGAACGAGAGGCTAGCCGCGGTCAGCACGGCGGCGATGGACTTCTTCGGTATCATTGTGTGGACCTCATCTTGAGCATGCAAACTGTCACCCGCGCGTGCCGTCCCGCCACGCCGGTACGCCCCGACATGGAGGTTCGTTTAAGGCCTGCAAACCCTGTCGGCAAAAAAATGCGCAAGTCCGGGGCTACCACCGCGCGCGCGGGTTCTCTAAAAGAGGTCTGACAGGACCATGCGCGAAAGGGATCATGACCGCCCCCGTGACGATACGCCCGGTAACCCCAGCCGACCGCCCGGAATGGGCGGCATTGTGGACGTCGTACCTTGAATTCTACGAGACCAGCGTGCGCGACGCGGTCTACGATGCGACATTTTCAAGGCTGTGCGCACCGGATCATCCCGACCAGAACGGGCTGCTGGCCGTGTCCGGCGGCAAACCCGTCGGGCTGGTGCATTACATATACCACCCCCACAACTGGCGGCTGGAAAAGGTCTGTTACCTTCAGGATCTCTATGTCGATCCGTCGATGCGGGGCCACGGGGTGGGCCGCAAGCTGATCGAGGCCGTCTATGCCGCGGCGGACGCCGATGGCTGTCCCTCGGTCTACTGGCTGACGCAGGATTTCAACGCGGAGGCGCGCAAGCTCTATGACCGGATCGGCGTGCTCACCCCGTTCATCAAGTACGCGCGGCCCTGAGTTGCCCGCATGAGCCTGCATATCGGCGCGGCACCGGGCGAGGTGGCCGAAACTGTCCTGATGCCGGGCGACCCGCTGCGCGCGAAGTGGGCGGCAGAGGCGTTTCTGGAAAACGCGCGGGTCGTGAACCAAACGCGTGGGATGCTGGGCCTGACCGGCACGTGGCGTGGCCATCGTGTGACAATGCAGGGATCGGGCATGGGCATGCCCAGCCTGTCGATCTACGCAAATGAACTGATCCGCGAACACGGCGCGACAACGCTCATCCGCATCGGCTCGTGCGGGGCGATGCAGCCGCACGTGGCGCTGCAGGACATCATCCTGGCCATGACGGCGAGCAGCACGACCACCCCATCGGCAACGCTGATGCGGGAGGTCCGTTTCGCCCCCTGCGCGGATTTCGGATTGCTGCGCGCGGCGGCCCGCGCGGCCGAACGGCGGGGCGTGCGCCATCATGTGGGCGGTATCTATTCTTCTGACACCTTCTATGACGAACGCGAGGACCTGACCGGGCAGTTGACGCGCCACGGCACGCTGGCGGTGGAAATGGAAGCGGCCGAGCTCTACACCGTCGCGGCGCGCCACGGCGCCCGCGCGCTGGCCGTGCTGACCGTCTCGGACCATCTGGAGAGCGGAAAGGCCCTGCCACCGGCGCATCGCGAAAGCGGGTTTCCGGAGATGGTCGAGATCGCGCTCGCGGCGGCCTTTCCGGACTGAGCGGCCGGCCGCGGGACCGCGGCACCGCAACGGGGCTTGCCCCGCGCGCGGGCTTGGGCTTACGTAGCGCCCGGCCGAAATGGAGGACAGCTTGCCCCAGCACTTGAACGTCATCGTCGTCGGCGCCGGCATCTGCGGGTTGAGCGCGGCGATCTGGTTGCGCCGCGCGGGACACGCGGTGACGCTGATCGACCGCGACCATCCCGGCGCCGGCGCGTCGTTCGGCAATGCGGGGCTTCTGGCCCAATGGGCTGTCGCCCCCGTCAACACGCCCGACTTGCCCAAGACCGCGCTGAAATACCTCGCCAACCCGCGTTCCCCGCTCTTCCTGCAATGGGGGGCGCTGCCGCGCCTTGCGCCGTGGCTCTGGCAGTTCATGGCAAATGCGCGCCCCGCCAAGGTCGAGCACGCGGTCACGGCGCTTACGCACATCGTCACCGACAGTGTTGACCAGCACCGCGCGCTGACGCAGGGCACCCGTGCCGAGGGATGGATCGCCGACAGCCCCGTCGCCTTTGCCTATCCTTCCCGCGCGGCGCTCGAGGCGGACGCGCCGGGTTGGGAAATCAAGCGCCGGGCCGGGTTCGTTCCGGAAATCATAGAGGGCGCGGCGGTGCAGGAGGCGGAACCGATGCTTTCGGATGCCGTCGGGTGCCTCGCCGTGCTCAAGGATCACGGTCATGTTCTCGATCCCGGCGCCTACATGGCCGATCTCGCCCGCGTGCTCGAGGATGAGGGCGGCCGCCATATCCGCGCGGAGGCGCGCGATTTCGTGATCGAGGGCGGCCGGGTCCGGGCGGTCGATACCGACCAGGGGCGGCTTGCCTGCGATCGCGCCGTGATGGCGGCCGGTATCTGGTCCGGGCCGCTGATGCGCCGTCTGGGGCTCAGGGTGCCGCTTGTGGCGGAGCGCGGCTATCACCTGCATTTCAACGCCCCCTCGCAGATGCCGAAGACGCCGATGATGATCTCGGACGGCAAGTTCGCGGTGAACCCCATGCGGACGGGTCTGCGCTGCGCAGGGACGGTCGAGCTGGGCGATACGCGCAAGGGACCGTCGCGCGCGCCGCTCGCGCTCATCTCGCGGCACGTGAAACGGATTTTCCCGGGGCTGGAACATGCGGGTGCCGAGGAATGGCTGGGTTTCCGCCCGTCGACCCCCGACAGCCTGCCCCTGATCGGGGAGATCGGCGAGACCGGGGTGCATGCCGCGTTCGGTCACCAGCATGTCGGGTTGACCGCCGGCCCCAAGACCGGGCGCATCGTCGCCGAGCTGATCGGCGGGAACCGGCCCAACCTCGACCTCTCGCCCTATGCGCCGGGCCGGTTTTCCTGACGCCACCCGGCACATATGTCATAAGCCGGTCACACGCCGGTGATCCGGTTACGCATGGCGAAGACGACGCCGGCGAAGCAGACGGAGGACGGAAAATTGCCAGCCCAGCCCATTCCACTGCATCCGCGGCAAACGCGCGAGGACACGCAGGCGCGACGGGAAACGGATACCTCCCCCGGCACCGGCACCCCCGCCGAGCACCCCTATAACAATGTCGACCGGGTGACGCGTGCCACCCTGGCGCGCGCCACGAGCGGCGCATCGCCCTTTGCGGTGGCCAATGCGTGGGCCGACTGGGCGCTACACCTTGCCCGCGCGCCGGGGCGGCAACTCGAACTGATGGAACTCGGCACCGAGACGATGAACAAGCTTGCGAGCTACGCGCTTGCGTCCGCCCGGCAGAGCGACGAGGCACCAGAGCCGCCCTTCCGGCCGGGGCCCAATGACCACCGTTTCACCCATCCCGGCTGGGCTCGGCCACCCTTCAACATGTTTCAGCAGGGATTTCTTGCGGCCGAGCAGTGGTGGGAGTTCGCCGCGACGGACCTGCGCGGCGTGGACCCCAAGAACGCGGAACGCGCCCGGTTCATGCTGCGGCAGATGCTCGACACGGTGTCACCGTCCAATTTTCCCCTGACGAACCCCGAGGTGGTCGAAGCCACGCGCGAGTGCGGCGGTGCCAACCTTTTGCGCGGGGCCGAGTTCTTTGCCCGCGACCTGCTGGAACATGCCCGGGACATGCCGCCCGCGCCGCAAAACGGCTTCGTCGTGGGAGAGAACATTGCCTGCACGCCCGGCGAGGTCGTCTATCGCAACGAGATATTCGAGCTGATCCAGTACACCCCGCAAACCGAGACGGTGCACCCCGAGCCGGTACTGATCGTGCCGGCGTGGATCATGAAATACTATATCCTCGATCTCAGCCCCCACAATTCGCTCATCAACTGGCTGGTCGGGCAAGGTCACACCGTTTTCGCGATGTCCTGGCGCAACCCCACGTCCGAACAGGCCAACCTGTCGCTTGAGGATTACCGGCTGAAAGGCGTGATGGCGGCACTCGACGCGGTCGGCGCCATCGTGCCCGACCGCAAGATCCATGCCTGCGGCTACTGCCTCGGCGGCACGATCCTGTCTATCGCGGCGGCCACGATGGCGCGGGACGGGGACGATCGGCTGGCGTCCATCACGCTGCTGGCCGCGCAGACCGACTTCGTCGAGGCTGGCGAGCTGCTGCTGTTCCTCGACGAAAGCCAGGTGGCGTTTCTCGAGGACATGATGTGGGATCAGGGCTATCTCGACCGCGACCAGATGGCCAACGCCTTCCGCGCCCTTCGGGCAGAGGACCTGATCTGGACCCGTGCCGTGCGCCGCTATCTGCTGGGGCTGGAGGAAAAACAGACGGACATGGGCGTCTGGAACGCGGATTCCACCCGCATGCCCGCGCGGATGCACAGCGAGTACCTGCGCGGCCTGTTCCTGGAAAACCGTCTGACCGCGGGGCGTTTCGCCGTCGAGGGGCGGGTCATCGCGCTGAAGGACATCGACGCGCCGCTGTTCGTGGTGGGCACCGAAACCGATCACATCGCGCCGTGGCGGTCTGTCTACAAGACCAAGCTTTTCACCGATTGTGAACTGGATTTCCTGCTGACCAGCAGCGGCCACAACGGCGGGATCGTGTCGGAGCCGGGCCATCCACGGCGTCATTACCGCGTCGGGCACCGCCGTGCCGGCGCGCTCTACATGGACCCCGACACATGGTTGGCCGAACACGCACCGCAGGAGGGCTCTTGGTGGCCCGTCTGGGGCAAATGGCTTGCCCGCCATTCCGGCGGGCGCGTCGCCCCGCCGGGCATTGGGGCGGCGGATCGGGGCTACCCACCTCTCTGCGCCGCGCCGGGCACCTACGTGCTGCAGAAATGAGCGTCGGGGCATGACAGCCCCGCGTCATTCGTAGCTGCGCTGGTCCTCGATCACCTTGCCGTCATTCGGCAGGCTGCCCTTGGCCACGATTTCGACACGGCCCTTGAGCTTGAGCGCCTCCACCACGGACGCCTCGTACGTCTCCGGCGCGCCGCCATCGGCCTCGATCCGGACGGTCATCACGTCGGCCTCGCCCTCGCGGCTGGCGATGACGCGCGCCCGGGCGATCTCGGCATGTCTGGCCACGAGCGTCGCGACCTGCTCGGGGCGTACGAACATGCCCTTGATCTTGGTGGTCTGGTCGGCACGGCCCATCCAGCCCTTGATGCGCGTGTTGGTGCGCCCGCAAGGGCTCGTGCCCTCCATGACGGCGCTCAGGTCGCCGGTGGCAAAGCGGATGAGGGGATAGTCCGGGTTCAGCGTCGTGACCACGACCTCGCCCACCTCGCCGGGCGCCACGGGATCGCCGGTGCCGGGGCGGACGATCTCGACGATCACGCCCTCGTCGATGATCAGACCCTCTGCCGCCTCGCTCTCGTAGGCGATGTTGCCGAGGTCGGCGGTCGCATAGCACTGGCGACAGGTGATGCCGCGATCCGCGTATTCCTGCCGCAACGAGGGAAATAACGCCCCGCCCCCGACCGCGGCCTTGGCGATGTTCAGGCTGAGTCCCATCTCGTCCGCCTTGTCGAGGATCACCTTGAGATAGTCGGGCGTGCCGGCGTAGGCGGTCACGCCGATGTCGCTCGCGGCACGCGCCTGCAACTCGGTCTGGCCCGTCCCCGCCGGCAGAACCGCCGCCCCGACGGCCCGCGCGCCGTTCTCGAAGATCATTCCCGCGGGGGTCAGGTGATAGCCAAAGCAATTCTGCACGATATCGCCGCGCCCCACGCCGCAAGCATGCAGGAAACGGCCCATCCGCCACCAGTCGTGGCTTGTCCCGCCGGGCTCGTAAATCGGCCCCGGCGACTGGAAGATATGGGAAAAGCCGCTCGCCGCGTGTGGTGCCAAGCCGCCCAGGGGGGGCGCGTCCGATTGTGCCTGCCCCAGATCGGACTTGCGCAGCACCGGCAGCGCCGCGAGCGCAGCCACCTCCGTGATGGCATGCGGGTCCACATGGGCAAGAGTTCCGGCATATCCCGGCAGCGCCCCGGCCCGGGCAATCTGCGCGGGCAGGTCCTGCGCCAGCGCGGCGGCGCGGGCGTCGGCGGACCGGGTTTCAAGATCATCGTAGTAACGGGTCATTTCGGCATCCTCAGCTTCCCCCGTGGGGGCGCAATCGTTCAGGGGCTTGACAATTCATGCTGCATCGCAGAAAATTTGCATACAATAGTATACTGCAGTCATTTCGAACCTCCTTTCAAGAGACCAGCCCCATGACCGAACCCGATACGTCCCGGTCCGATCGCCCCGGAGAACTGGACCGCCGGATCACCTTCCATCATGCCGACCAGATCATGGAGGTCGATTTCTCGGACTTTCATTTCGACAGCAGCAAGGTGGTGAACCAGTTCTACGACCGCCTCGAAGAGCGCATCGCGCAGACGGGCGAGGATTTGTGGTTCTTTCTCGTCAATCTCAACGGCACCCGGATCGACCCCGAGGCCTGGACCGCGTATTCGAGGCGCGGCCGGGCGCTCAACCTCACCCATTCCATGGGCAGCGTCAGGTTCGACGCCTCCGAGGAGACGGAGCGCCAGATCCGGCGTGCGGCCAACACCGAGGCGTTCGACCCCAATCTCTTTTCCGATCGCGACAGCGCCGTCGCGCGGCTGGCCGGCCTGCCCAGCAAACGGCGCGCAAGGGTCACCCATGACCCCAACTACGTTCTGTCCGATTTCGTCCGCCGCGTCAGCTTCGACGAGGAACGCGTCATCATGGACGTCGATTTTTCCCACTTCACCTTTCATCACAGCCGGGATGTCGACGACTTCTACGACCACCTCGAAGAGCGCATCCGCGAAAGCGACAGGCGCTGGTTCTTCCTGGTCAACCTCAACGGCTGCCAGATCCTGCCGGCGGCGTGGGTGCGTTACGCGCACCGGGGCAAACGGCTCAACGCCGCGGGATCGCTTGGTTCCGCGCGGTACGCGGCCGGCTCCGAAACCGCCCGGGACATCCGCCTGCGCGCGGAAAGCCAGGGCTTTCGCCCCAACATCCGCAACACCCGCGAAGAGGCGCTCGAGCTGATCGAGGAAATGCGCGCAAGGCTGCTGCAAGACACCTGACCCTTCAGCTCAGCCAGCGCTTGCGGCGGCGATAGCTGCGCACGTCGCGAAAGCTCTTGCGCCCTTCCTCGGACATGCCGAGGTAGAATTCCTTGACGTCGGGGTTCTCGCGCAGCTCCTTTGCGGGGCCGTCCATGACGACGCGGCCGTTTTCGAGAATATAGCCGTAATGGGCGAAGCGCAGCGCCACGTTGGTGTTCTGCTCGGCCAGCAGGATCGTGGCGCCCTCGTTCTCGTTGAGGGATTTCACGATGTTGAAGATTTCCTCGACGAGTTGCGGCGCGAGACCCATGGACGGCTCGTCGAGCAGGATGGTCTCGGGCCGGCTCATCAGCGCGCGGCCGATGGCGATCATCTGCTGCTCACCGCCCGAGGTGTAACCCGCCTGCGAGCGCCGCCGCTCCTTGAGGCGCGGAAAATAGGAATAGACGAGGTCGAGATCGGCATCGATGTCCGCCTTGGAGGCGCCGCGCGTGTATGCGCCCGTCAACAGGTTCTCCTCGACCGTGAGATGTTCGAAACAGTGACGCCCCTCCATCACCTGGATGACGCCCTTCTTGACCAGGTCGGACGGGGCGAGGTCCTGCACGCTCTCGCCGCGGTAGCGGATGTTGCCCTTGGTCACCTCGCCACGTTCGGAATGCAGCAGGTTGGAGATCGCCTTGAGCGTGGTGGTCTTGCCGGCGCCGTTGCCGCCAAGCAGCGCCGTGATCCCGCCCTTGGGCACCGAGAGGCTCACCCCCTTCAGCACGAGGATCACGTGGTTGTAGATCACCTCTATGTTGTTGACCTCGAGAAGCGTCTCCTCGGTCCGTCCTGCATCCAGCATTCCCGTGCCTCCTGGCGGGGCGGGCGGCGCGTGGCCGTGCCCGGTCTTCATCTTGCCAAAAATACTCGTTCCCCCCGGCCGCCGCTCGTGCCGCGGCCGGGGGTCTCACGCCGCGGTCAGTCGCAGCGCAGGTCGATGTCGTTCTCCTCGGCGTAGTTCATCGAGTCTTCCGCGACCAGTTCCTGGATGATCTCCTGGTCCGACTGGTAGTAGTCGGTGATCAGTTCGAACTCGCCCGCCTCGGCATTCCACTGCGATACCGCGCCGTAGCCCTCGCCGCCGTGGTTTTCACAGGTCACCTCGAATTCGGGACCGAAGTTGGGCAGCCCGAGCGCGGCCATCTTCTCCTCGGTGATGACAAGGTTTTCCATGCCGTCGCGCATCTGCGCGGCGGTGATGTTGGATACCCCGTGCATCTCCTGCGCGGTCTTGATCGCCTCGGCGGCCAGCATCGCCGCGTACATGCCACGGTTGTAAAGCACCGTGCCGATCTGGTCGCCCGCGCCGGCGGCGTTCCCGGTGTCGACGACGTATTCCTGGATGTCGTCATATACCGGGTAGTCGGAGCCCAGATTGTGGAATGTCAGCGCCTTGTAGCCATCGGCATCCGCGCCGGCGGCCTTGACGTCGTTCTCGGAGCCAGACCACCAGATGCCGATGAAATTCTCCATCGGGAAGCGGATGTTCACCGCTTCCTGGATGGCCACCTGGTTCATGACGCCCCAGCCCCACATGATGACGTAATCCGGTTTCTCGCGGCGAATCTGCAGCCACTGCGACTTCTGTTCCTGCCCGGGGTGATCGACGGGCAGCAGGGTCAGGTCGTAGCCGTGCTTCTCGCTGAGTTTCTCAAGCGTGCGGATCGGTTCCTTGCCGTAGGCCGAGTTGTGATAGACCAGCGCAACCGTCTTGTCGCTGATATCGCCGTCATTCTCGTTGAGAATGTGGGTGATCGCGTGGCTCGCCCCGTCCCAGTAATTTGCCGGGTAGTTGAAAACCCACTCGAACACCGCGCCGTTCTTGGCGGATGTGCGGCCATACCCCATGGTATGAAGGGGGATGCCGTCGGCGCTGGCCTTGGGGATCAGCTGGTAGGTGATACCGGTGCTCAGCGGCTGGTAGACGAGCGACCCGCCACCCTTGGTGGATTCGTAGCACTCCACGCCCTTCTCGGTGTTGTAGCCGGTTTCGCACTCGACGAGGTTTATCATTTCCCCGCCGATGCCGCCGTCGCGTTCGTTGAGCAGCGTGAAATAGTCCTGGTAGCCGTCCGAGAACGGGATGCCGTTCGCGGCGTAAGGGCCGGTGCGGTAACTGGTATCCACGATCTTCAGTTCCGCCAGCGCCGGTGCGGCAGCCATCACGGCCGCAGCGGCTGCTGTGAGAAGTTTCAGTTTCATCGGTTCATATCCTCCCTTGGTTTCTCCGACGGTTCTTTTCGGGGGCGGCGCGCCCCTTACCCTCGCCCGTCCCTAGTGCGGGAAGGGCCAAAGTCTCAGCTTCTCCTTTGCCACGCGCCAAAGCTGTGCCAGCCCGTGGGGCTCGGCCACGAGGAAGATGATGATCAGCGCGCCGACGATGATGAATTCCAGATGCGCGGCGAGGTCGGTGGGCCAGCCGAGCGTGCCCACCAGCACGTTCTTGAGCAGAACCGGCAGCAACACGAGGAAGGCCGCGCCCGCGAAGCTGCCGAAGATCGAGCCCAGCCCGCCGATGATCACCATGAAGAGCACGAGGAACGATTTGTTGATGCCATAGACCTCGCCCACCTCGACGGCGCCGAGGTAGACGGCGAAAAACAGCGCCCCGGCGATGCCCACGAAAAAGCCCGAGATCGCGAAGGCCGAGAGCTTGGCCCTCAGCGGATTGACCCCGATGATCTCGGCGGCGATGTCCATGTCGCGGATCGCCATCCATTTCCGCCCCGCCATGCCGCGGGTGAGGTTGCGGGCGACGATGGCGCTGGCCACGGTGAAGACGAGGCAGAAAAGATAGGCCACCCACGGCGCTGTCTCGGCGCCCGTGACGGGAAAGCCGAATATCGTGCGTTCGGGCGCCGTGATCTGGCCCGAGGCAGAGTAGTTGTAGAACCACGGCACGCGGTTGAACAGCCACACCAGGAAGAACTGCGCCGCCAGCGTGGCCACCGCGAGGTAGAAACCCTTGATCCGCAGGCTCGGCAAACCGAAGAGCAGGCAGACCCCTGCCGTCACGCCCCCCGCGAGGATCACGTGAAAGAAGATGTTCACGTCGGGAAACGCGGTCATCAGCTTGTAGCAGGCATACGCCCCCACGGCCATGAAACCGCCGGTACCAAGGCTCACCTGCCCGCAATAGCCGGTCAGGATGTTCAGGCCGATCGCGGCGATGGAATAGATCAGGAAGGGCAGGAAGACCGCGTTCACCCAGTAGTCGTTGATGACGAACGGCACCACGGCGAACGCCGCGACAAGCACCGCATAGTAACGGTAGCGGTCGAACTTGATCGGGAAGGTCTGGCCGTCGGCGACATAGGATGTCTTGAAATCACCGGCCTCGCGATAGAACATCTCAGCTTTCCTCCCCGGTTTCTTCGTCTTGTTGTTTCACGGCGCGGTTGGGCGCCTTGGCATAGCCCGTCGCCTCGGAATGGCGCACCAGCCAGAAATAGGCGAGCATCCCGACGCCCCCGCCGAGGGCGGCCAGAACCGCGGCCGTCACCATCTGGGCGGTGTCGTCTACCTCGGCAGACAGCGCGAGGTACCCAAAGGCCCAGAACCCTGCCCAGGCCACGACGTTGACGATGGCGACGAGCTTGGTCATCCGCCCTTTCCCCCGAATTCGGCCGCGTCGCCGGGCCAGTCGTCGCCCTGCGGCGCGACGAGGCAGAAGCGATGCCCGGTCGGCGCCTCCATGACGATCCATTCGTTGATGCGGGCAACTTCCACCGCGCCGAGATCGGCAAGCCGGTCGCGCTCGGCCTCCATGTCATCCGTCTCGATGTCCAGGTGGACGCGCGGCGCATGGTCCACGGCCTGCAAAAGGACCTTGGGGTGCCCCGCATGTCCGCCCAAAATCGCGTATTTCCCCCGCTCGTCAAGCTCGGCATCCATGCCCAGCATGCGCGACCAGAACGCCATCGCCCCCGTCAGGTCCGCGGTCTGGCAGTCAATGCAGACGACACCGATGCGCGATTTGTGGATCATGCCTTACACCCTCTCGATGATCTTTTCGCCGAAGAGCCCCTGAGGCCTGAAGACGAGGAAGATCAGCGCCAGAACGTAGGCGAACCAGTTCTCCGTGGCCCCACCGAGGGACCAGCCGAAACAGGCCCCCTGGCCAAAGCAGAACTCGAAAAGCTTTTCGCCCACCCCGATGATCAGCCCGCCGACGATGGCGCCGGGGATCGAGGTAAAGCCGCCCAGCATGAGCACCGGCAGCGCCTTGAGCGCGATCAGCGAGAGCGAGAACTGCACGCCCGACTTGGTGCCCCACATGATGCCTGCGACCAGCGCCACGAACCCCGCCAGCGACCAGACCATCACCCAGATGAACTTGAGCGAGATGCCCACGCTCAGCGCCGCCTGGTGGTCGTCGGCCACGGCGCGCATCGCACGGCCCTGCTTGGTGTATTGCGCGAAGATCACCAGCGCGATGACCAGCAGCGCCGCCACACCCGTCGCCACGAGGTCGAGATTGTCGATGAAGAAGCCGTAGCCGAAGATCTGGTAGGTCACTTCCTCGATGGTCGCGTTGATGCCCTGTGGCAGCCCGACATCGAGTTCCTTGATGTCGGCGCCCCACATCATGTCGCCGAACCCCTCGAGGAAATAGGCCAGCCCGATCGCGGCCATGAACAGGATGATCGGCTCCTGGTTCACAAGGTGCTGGAAGATGAGCTTGTTGATCAGCCAAGCCAGCACGACCATCACCCCCATCGTCAGAACGATCGCCAGAAGCGCCGGCACGTGCCAGCCGAAATGATGGATCTCGGTGCCGAAGATGGCGTTGATCAGGTGACTGAAGGGCACCTGACCCTCCATGATACCCACCAGCGTCAGCGCCGCGAAGAGCGCCATCACCCCCTGCGCGTAGTTGAAGATGCCGCTGGCCTTGAAGATCAGCACGAAGCCGAGGGCCACGAGCGCGTAGAGCACACCCGCCATCAGCCCGTTCAGGAACACCTCCATTCCCCATAGCAACTGCTCAGGCATGTGCATCCTCCTATTTCAGCCGCGGCGCGCGGTTCACCTCAGTCATGCGCCACCCCCAGATAGGCGTCGATGACGGCCTGGTTGCCCCGCACCTCGTCCGGCGTGCCGTCGCCGATCTTCTTGCCGTAATCCATCACCACGACGCGGTCGCTGAGGTCCATCACCACGCCCATGTCGTGCTCGATCAGGGCGATGGTGGTGCCGAACTCGTCGTTCACGTCCAGAACGAAGCGCGACATGTCCTCCTTCTCCTCGACGTTCATGCCCGCCATCGGTTCGTCCAGCAGCAGGATGGACGGCTCTGCGGCCAGTGCGCGCGCCAGCTCCACCCGCTTCTTCAGGCCGTAAGGCAAGCGGCCCACCGGCGTCTTGCGGATGTTCTGGATTTCGAGGAAGTCTATGATCTTTTCCACCACCTCGCGGTTCTCGACTTCCTCGCGCTCGGCCTTGCCCTTCCAGATCGCCTGTGCAAGCAGCCCCGCCTCCATGTGACGGATGCGCCCGGTCATGATGTTGTCCAGCACGCTCATCCCGTCGAACAGGGCGATGTTCTGGAAGGTGCGTGCGATTCCCTGCCGCGCCACCTGGTAGGGTTTCATCGGCGGGCGTTTCTGCCCCTTGTACCAGACTTCGCCCTCCTGCGGGTTGTAGAAGCCGCTGATGACATTGAGCATCGAGGACTTGCCCGCGCCGTTCGGCCCGATGATCGCGCGGATCTCGCCCTCGCGGATGTCGAACGAGATGTCCTTGATCGCCACCACCCCGCCGAAGCGCAGGGTGATGTTCTTCATCTCCATCACCACGCCGCCGATGGTGCGGCCGTCCTCGGTGGTGTAGCCTTCTGAGGCGTCAAGCATTTACTTCATCCCCTGACATTCAATGCAACGATAGTCACCGAGCTCCGGCAAAACGTTAAAGCAAGCTAGGATGCCGAGCATCCACCCCGAACCGACCGTAATTAGTGACATAATCAATCCCACCCAGCCGAACAGAAATGCATAAATCATAGTCAACCAAACATTGCTCCGGAGAATGTCAGAGTAACCGGAGTCCTGTTCACTGCGGCTGGTGCCAATGAGTTGATCTCCGTTTGAACCCGATGCGCCTAGTCCAAAGAAAGTGCCAAAAATAAAGCAAAATACGCCCGCTCCAAAAATGGCCACATATGAAAATGACGTGCCTAGACAATTCGGGGCATACAACGCCCACAGCGCCCCAATAACTATCAAAGCTATTGCCCAAAGACCGAGTGGTCGAAAGCTCATCGGCACCTTGTATGTCATGGCCATCATTCCGCCGCCTCCTTGCGCGGCGCGTCCACAGGCACCACCTTCGCCTCGCAAATCTTCAGCGTCGCGCTGATATGGCCCTTGCGGCCGTCCTCGTAGGTCACCTCGGTGGTGGTGGAGACCTCCTCCGACCCATCGTAGAGCGCGGTTATCAGGTCCTCGTATTTTTCCGACACCACGCCGCGGCGCACCTTGCGCGTGCGGGTGATCTCGCCGTCGTCGGCATCCAGCTCCTTGTGCAGCACGACGAAGCGGTGCACCTGGCAATGGGCCAGCATCGGGTCCTCGGCGAGGCTGGCATTCACTTCCTCGACATGCTCGCGCATCATTTCCAGCACGCGGGGATGGCCGGCCAGCTCCTGGTAGGACGCGTAGCCGATGTTGTTGCGCTCCGCCCAGTTGCCCACCGCGTTGAGGTCGATGTTGATGAAAGCGGTGCATTCCGACCGGTCGTTGCCAAAGACCACCGCCTCGAGGATGTTGGGGAAGAACTTGAGCTTGTTCTCCACGTATTTCGGGGCGAACATCTTGCCATCGGCCATCTTGCCCACGTCCTTGGCGCGGTCGATGATACGCAGGTGTCCGCTGCCCTCCTCGAAGAAGCCGGCGTCGCCCGTAGCCACCCAGCCATCCGGTGTCTTGGTCTTCTGCGTGCTCTCGGCGTTCTTGTAGTATTCCTCGAACACCCCCGCGCCGCGGTACCAGACCTCGCCGTTCTCATCCACGGTGACCTCGACGCCCGGGGCGGGGACACCCACCGTGTCGTTGCGCACCTCGCCGTCAGGCTGCAACGTGATGAAGACGCTGGCCTCGGTCTGGCCGTAAAGCTGCTTGAGATTTATGCCGAGCGATCGGTAGAACTCGAAGATTTCCGGCCCGATCGCCTCGCCGGCGGTGTATCCGACCCGCACCCGCCCGAAGCCGAGCGTATCCTTGAGCGGTCCGTAGACCAGCACATGCCCCAGTGCGTACTTGAGACGGTCCCACCCGCTGACGCTCTTGCCATCGAGGATCGCCGGACCGACCTTGCGCGCGTGGTCCATGAAATGGTGGAAAAGCCACTGCTTCACCCGGCCAGCATCCTCCATACGTATCATCACGTTGGTCAGCTGGCTCTCGAACACCCTCGGCGGCGCGAAGTAGTAGGTCGGCCCGATCTCGCGCAGGTCTGTCTGCATCGTGTCGGGGCTCTCGGGGCAGTTGACGCAAAAGCCGCACCAGTACGCCTGCCCGATCGAGAATATGAAATCGCCCACCCATGCCATCGGCAGGTAGGCCAGCACCTCCTCGTGCTCGGTCAGGTTGTCGAACTCTGCCGAGGACTTGGAGGCCTCGATGATGTTACGGTTGCTCAGCACCACGCCCTTGGGCTTGCCGGTGGTGCCGCTGGTGTAGAGCATCACGCAGGTGCTGGCATAGTCCAGCTTCTCGCGCCGCGCCGTCAGGTCCTCGATGAACTCGTAGTAGGATGCCCGCCCCTGTTCCTGGATGTCGGTGAAGCGGTGCAGCTTGTGGTGATCGTATTTCCGCAGGCCGCGCGGATCGACGTACATGATGTGCTCCAGCTGGTGCAGCTCATCCTGTATCTCGATCAGCTTGTCGACCTGTTCCTGGTCCTCGACCACGGCGAAGCGCGCGCCGCAATGCTCCATCACGAAGGCCATCTCCTCGGCCGCGGCGTCCTGGTAGAGCGGCACGGGAATGGCGCCCACCGACTGCGCGGCGACCATCGACCAGTAGAAATGCGGCCTGTTGCGGCCCACGATCGCGATGAAATCGCCCTCTTTCACACCGAGGTTCAGGAACCCCAGCCCAAGCGCCTCGATCTCTTTCTCGGCGTCCGCCCAGCTCCAGCATTGCCAGATGCCGAACTCCTTTTCGCGATAGGCTGGGCGATCTGCGTAACGGCTCGCGTTGCGCTGCAACAGCGCCGGGATGGACGCCAGTCCATCCGCCGCCTGTGACGACGTGGCCAAGTTTTCTCCTCCCTTTGTTCGCGGTGCGAACAGATCGCCCTGAGGCGAGTCACGCCTTCAATAGAGCGTGAGAGGAACGGTCGCCGTCAACTCTTTCCTGATGATTGCGTGAATCCAACGAATTGTAACACCGCCAAGCCCCCTTTTCGACGCCCGTGGGCGGTGCTAGCCATGAACGAGGAGTTGAGGACCATGACCCGCGAGACAACAGATACCGCCGCCATGACGATGGCGGGCCTCAACCTCATACAGCAGGCCCTGTCGATATACGACCGCGACCTGCGGCTTGCCGTCTGCAACCACCGTTTCCAGGAGATGTTCGACCTGCCCGACATGCTCGTGACGCCGGGGGCGCGCTTCGAGGACACGATCCGGCACCTTGTCACGCGCGGCGAATATGGCCCGGTTGACGATATCGAGGAGGCGATCCGCGCCCGGGTGGAAACCGCGCGGGCGTTCAGACCGCACTACATGGAGCGCACCCGCGCCAACGGGCGCACCATCTCGGTCGAGGGCTCCCCGCTGCCCGAGGGCGGGTGGGTGACCGTCTACACCGACATCACGCGGGTCAAGCGGCAGGAGACGCTCCTTCGCGCCCGGTCCGAGGAATTGTCCGACCAGCTGCTGAGCCATTCCGAGGAACTCGCCGCAACCAACCGCCAACTGGAGGCGACGATCACGGCGCTGGAAGAGGCGCAGCGCCGTCTTACCGCGTCCGAGGCACGTACCCGCCTGACGACCGAGATGATGCCCGCCCACATTGCCCATGTCGGGGCCGATCGGCGATACACCTATTCCAACCGGCGGCTGAGCACGATCATGCCCGGCTCGCGCTCGGATATCGTGGGACTGCCCATCGAGGACGCGCTCGGGCCCGAGGCATACGCGGCCATCCGCGAGCGTCTCGACGCCGCGTTTTCCGGCAGCCCCTCGGTTTTCGAGTTCACGCACGACCCCAGCTCGCGCCGGATTCGCGTGGCCTTTACCCCCGACGACGACCAGGGCGGTGTCTATATCCTGTCAATGGATGTCACCGAAGAGGCCCAGACGCGCGCCGCCCTGCAGCAGACCCGGCGCCGCGAGATGGCCGCGCAGCTGACCAGCGGGCTTGCGCACGACTTTTCCAACCTGCTGACCATCATCCTTGGCATGCAGTCCAAGCTGCAACGCCTCGATCTGCCGGACGAGGCCGGCGGCCTGATCGCCGGCACCGTTTCGGCCGCACGGCGGGGCGGCAGCCTGCTGAACCGGATCGCGACGATGACCGGCCCCCGCGAACACGAGCCGCGGCCCACGAACCTGGGCATTTTCCTGCGCGATCTGGAAACCATGGCGTTGTCCACCATGCCGGAAGGTGTCCGCCTGTCGGTCAACAACCTGACGGCGGCGGCCGCCTACCGGCTCGACCCCGGCATGTTGCAGGACTCGCTTCTGAACCTCGTGATCAACGCGCGCGATGCCTGCGGCGCGTCGGGGCGGATCACGCTCACCGCGCGGGCGGTGCGCGACACCTGGCTGGAATTCACCGTAGAGGATACCGGGCCGGGATTTTCCGCGCAGGCGCTGGAAAACGCGCTGGCGCCGTTTTTCACCACCAAGGGCGGCGAAGGCTCTGGATTGGGGCTGGCGATGGTGTACGACATGACGAAGCTCGCAGGGGGGCGCGTGCACCTCGGCAATTCCGACACGGGCGGGCGCGTGACGATACGCCTTCCGCTCAGGCAGGCAGAGGCCGAAAAGCGGCCGGGCCTCGTGCTGCTGGTCGAGGACAGCCCCGACCTGCGGGACACGATCCGCGGAATGCTGCGGGACTCCGGCCACAGCGTGATCGAGGCCACCACGGTCGAAGAGGCGCGGATGCTGATCGCGCAGTTGCCCGAGATTTCCGCGATCCTGTCGGACATTTCCCTTGAGGGGAACGAAACCGGGCTCGACCTGCTCGAAACCCTGCCCCGCGACCATCCACCGGCCTGTCTGATGACCTCTCTGCCGCCCGACGACCCGCTGCACAAGGCGGCCGTCGCGCGCGTTCCAGTGCTGCGCAAACCCTTCGCCGCGGCGGAACTTGCCGGCATCCTCGGTTCGGCCACCTTGGACGGGGGCGGATCGTGACCGCGCCCCTGATCGCCATCCTCGATGACGAGCCGGCAATCCGCGCGATGCTGTCGGACGCGCTGTCGGAGGCGGGGTTTCGCACGATGGCCTTTTCCCGTGCGACCGAGTTCGAGGCGGCGATCCGCCAGACACGGCCGGATATCTGCCTTGTCGACCTCTCGCTGCCGGACCGCGACGGGTTGACGCTGGTGCACCGGCTGGCGCTGGAGCAGGGGGCGACGGTGATCATCATCTCGGGCCGGGCCGAGGTGCAGGACCGCGTGACCGGGCTGGAACTGGGCGCCGACGACTACATCATCAAGCCGTTCGATCCCGCCGAGGTGGTGGCCCGCATTCGTGCCCGCCTGCGGAGAGACACAGCCGCCGCGCACACCGGCGACACCGCCCGTTTCAACGGCTGGACCGCCCATTTCGACCGCTATGCGCTGGAAGACGAGAGCGGAACCGAAACACCCTTTTCCCAGGCCGAGGGCGAAGTGCTGCGGCTCTTCCTCGAACGCCCCAAGCGGCTCATCTCGCGACAGGCGATGCAGGAGGCCCTCGGCGGGGCGGCCGGCGAGAGCTTTGACCGGGCGATGGATGTCCGCATTTCCCGCCTGCGCACCAAGCTGCGCGAGGATCCCAAGAACCCGCGCCTGATCAAGACGATCTACGGCGCGGGATACATCTTTCTCGGGGACGTCACGTGGCGGTGACGCCCCCCTACTCGGCCGCGACCGCCGCCGGATCGACCACCTCGACACGCACGGCCGAGAACTTGAACTCGGGAATCTTGCCGTAGGGATCGATGGCAGGGTTCGTCAGGATGTTCGCCGCCGCCTCGACATAGGCGAACGGCATGAACACCATGTCCGGCGCGACCGCGCGGTCGGCGCGCACCATGATCTCGACCTGCCCGCGCTTGGTGACAAGCCGCACGCGCCCGCCCGGCTCCACCCCCATCCGGCGCAGCGTCGAGGGATGCATGGAACAGCTCGCCTCGGGCTCCACGGCGTCCAGAACGCTGGCCCGCCGCGTCATCGACCCGGTGTGCCAGTGTTCCAGCTGCCGGCCCGTGGTCAGGATCATCGGGTAATCGGCGTCGGGCACGTCGTCGGGCGGTATGATGCTGGCGGGGGTGAAGCGGGCGCGCCCCTCCGGCCGGGGGAACCCGTCGCCGAACACGATGGCCTGCCCGGGGTCCTCGGGCGAGGTCGAGGGATAGGTGACCGCGTTCTCGCGCTCAAGACGCTCCCACGTGATATTGTCTAGCGACTTCATGTTGAGCTTCATCTCGGCGAACACGTCCGCCGGGCCGTCATAGCGCCAGTCGAGCCCCAGCCGCCGCGCCAGTTCCACGGTGATCGCCCAGTCCTGCCGGGCCTCGCCCGGCGGCGACACCGCCGGCCGGCCCATCTGTACCTGCCGGTTGGTGTTGGTCACCGTGCCCGACTTCTCGAAGAAGGCGGAGGCCGGCAGGATGACGTCTGCATAGTTCGCGGTCTCGGTCAGGAATATGTCCTGCACCACCAGATGGTCCAGCTTGGCCAGCGCGTCGCGGGCATGGTCGACATCCGGGTCCGACATGGCCGGGTTCTCGCCGAGGATGTACATGCCGCGGATGTTGCCGGCATGGACATCGTCCATGATCTCGGTGACGGTGAGTCCCTTCTCGTCACTGAAGTCACCGGAATTCCAGACCTCGGCAAAGGCGTGCCGCACCCCGTCATCGGTCACCGACTGGTAGTCGGGCAGGAACATCGGCACCAGCCCGGCATCGGAGGCGCCCTGCACGTTGTTCTGCCCCCTGAGCGGGTGCAGCCCGGTGCCCGGACGCCCCACATGCCCGCACATCAGCGCGAGGCTGATCAGACAGCGCGAATTGTCCGTTCCGTGGATGTGCTGTGACACGCCCATGCCCCAGAAGATCATCGCCGATTTCGCCCCGGCAAAATCGCGCGCCACAGCGCGCAGCGTTTCGGCCGGGATGCCGCAGATATCCTCCATCTTCTCGGGTGCGAACTGGGCGAGGTGCTCCTTCTCGGCCTCCCAGTTCTCGGTGAATGCCTCGATGTACTGCTGGTCGTAGAGGCCCTCCTCGACGATTGTGGCCATCACCGCGTTCAGCATAGACACGTCCGTGCCCGGCTTGAACTGCAGCATGTGGGTGGCAAAGCGGCGCAGGCCCACGCCGCGCGGGTCCATCACGATCAGCTTGCCGCCGCGCTTGGTGAACTGCTTGAAATACGTCGCAGCGACGGGGTGGTTCTCCACCGGGTTGGCGCCGATCACGATGGCCACGTCGGCGTTCTCGATCTCGTTGAAGGTCGCCGTCACGGCGCCCGAGCCCACGTTCTCGATCAGCGCGGCCACGCTGGAGGCATGGCACAGCCGCGTGCAGTGATCCACGTTGTTATGGCCAAAGCCCTGACGGATCAGCTTCTGGAACAGGTAGGCCTCCTCGTTGGTGCACTTGGCGCTGCCAAAGCCTGCCACCGATTTTCCGCCATAGTCATCCTTGAGCCGCTTGAGGCCGCGCGCGGCGGCATCCAGCGCCTCGTCCCAGCTCGCCTCGCGGAAGAAATCCTGCCAGTTCGACGGGTCCACGTTCAGCCCCTTGGCGGGCGCGTCCGCGCGCCGGACCAGCGGCTTGGTCAGGCGGTGGTCATGGTGGATGTAGTCGAAGCCGAACCGCCCCTTGACGCAGAGGCGCCCCTCGTTTGCCGGCCCGTTGATGCCGTCGACATACTTTACCTTGTCGTCCTTGACCTTGAGGCTGACCTGGCAACCCACGCCGCAGAACGGGCAGACGCTCTCGACCTCGCGGTCGTAATCGGCACTGTCGCCGACCTGATTGTCGTCGACGACCGTGGCCTCCATCAGCGCGCCGGTGGGACAGGCCTGAACGCATTCGCCGCAGGCGACGCAGGTGCTCTCGCCCATCGGGTCGTCGAAATCGAACACAGGGAAGCTGTCATGCCCGCGGCCAGCCATGCCGATCACGTCGTTGACCTGAACCTCGCGGCAGGCCCGGACGCACAGGTTGCACTGGATGCAGGCATCGAGGTTGACGCGCATCGCCACGTGGCTGTCGTCCAGCAGCGGAACCCGGTCCTTCTCCATCGCCGGAAAGCGGCTGCCGGCCACCCCGTTGAGCGCCGCCATGTCCCACAGATGGCTCGACTTGTCGTGCGCTTCTTCCTGCGCAGGCTGGTCGGCCAGAAGGAGTTCCATCACCATTCTGCGCGACTTCTCGGCGCGTTCGGTATCGGTCCTGACGACCATGCCGTCCTTGGCCTCGCGGATGCAGGAGGCGGCAAGGACGCGCTCGCCCTCGATCTCGACCATGCAGGCCCGGCAGTTGCCGTCGGGGCGATAGCCCGGCGCGGGCTTGTGGCACAGATGCGGGATCTTCAGACCGCGGCCATTGGCCACTTCCCAGATCGTCTGCCCTGCCTCGGCCTCGACTTCCTTGCCATCCAGTGTGAATCGGATCGTTTCGGACATTGGCGCGCCTCCTTTGCCGGACATGTTACACCATCTAGTCAAACGATGGGGTCCACCAATCCCGACACCTGCATGCGGATTTGCGCCACCATCGCGGCACGGCGTTTCCAATCGGTTACATCCCGCCGGCCACGGGGGCCGCATACCGCTTTCAACTGGGCACGCCGGGCGCTAGTGTGCCGCCCGAACTGCGGATGAGGGCGAGCGTGGCGGAAATCGTACTGGTGAGACACGGGCAGGCGAACAGCCATGCCGCGGACGAGGCCAGCTATGACCAGCTATCGGATCTGGGGCGGAAACAGGCGCGCTGGCTGGGCGCGCATTTCCGTGCCACGAACCCGCATTTCGACCGTGTCATCACCGGCACGCTGACCCGCCAGGCCGACACCGCGCACGCCATGGGCTACCGGATAAACGTGCAGGACCCGCGGCTGAACGAGCTGAACTATTTCTCGCTGTCCGCGGCGATGGAGGCGCAGCACGGTATTCCCGCGCCGCGGGACGCCAGTGAATTCGCCCGCTACCTGCCCCAGGTGATCGACCACTGGACGCGCGATGCCATCGACGGCGTGCCGGAACGGTTCGGTGATTTCGCCGACCGTGTGACGGCGCTGATCGAGGAGCTCTGCGACGGGCACGGACGGGTGCTCGTCGTCACCTCCGGCGGTGTGATCGGAATGGTCATGCGCCATGCCTTCGGGCTGGAGAACGGCGGCATGGCCAAGGTGATGCTGCAGGTCATGAACAGCTCGCTGCACCGGCTGGAATACGTCCACGGAATGCTGATGGTGGGCACGTTCAACGCCACGCCGCACCTCGACGCGCCCGACCGGGCGCATGCGCGAACATTCATTTGACGGAGACGGCCATGACACATCTGTGGGTGCGCGCGGAACAGCGCCCGAACGAGGAGCGGACAGGCCTCACGCCCGAGGGGGCGGGGGCACTGGTTACCCGGGGGGTCCGGGTGACGGTGGAGGAAAGCGCCACGCGCATCCTGCCGGCGGGCGACTATGCCGCGGCGGGCTGCGATATCGCCCCCGCCGGCAGCTGGCCCGACGCGCCGCGTGACGCGATCATCTTGGGGCTCAAGGAACTGCCCGATGACGGCACGCCCCTGCCCCATCGGCACATCATGTTCGGCCACGCGTACAAGGGTCAGCACACCGGGCGGCGGCTGCTGGAGCGGTTCAAGGCCGGGGGCGGCACGCTCTACGACCTTGAATACCTCACCGACGGCGACGGTCGGCGCGTGGCGGCCTTCGGCTACTGGGCGGGCTATGCCGGCGCAGCGGTCTCGCTCAAGGCATGGGCCGCACAGCGGCAGGGCGGGATCTGCCCGCCGGTGGCGACATGGCCCGACAAGGAGGCGCTGTTGTCCGAACTGCGCCGCGACCTGGACGCGGCGGGCGATGCACGGCCCACGGCGATCGTGATCGGTGCGCTCGGCCGGGTCGGCACCGGTGCCGCGGACCTTTGCGAGGCCATGGGCATCGCGCCGACACGGTGGGACATCGACGAAACGCGCCACGGCGGCCCCTTTCCGGAAATCCTCGCCCACGACATCTTTTTCAACTGCATTCTCGCCCGGCCGGGCACGCCTGTCTTCGTGCCGTCCCCTGCGCTGACCGCAGAGCGCCGTCTGACCGTGGTGGGCGACATTGCCTGCGATCCCGACAGCGACTACAACCCGGTGCCGGTATACGACCACGCCACCAGCTGGGCCGCGCCGGTGACGCGGGTCCATGACGATCCGCCGCTCGACATCATGGCGATCGACAACCTGCCCTCGCTGCTGCCGCGGGAGTCGTCCGAAGACTTCGCGGCGCAGCTCTTGCCCTCGCTGATGCGCTTGGACAAGCTGGATTCGGGGGTCTGGGCACGCGCCGAGGCAACTTTCCGCAAACACATCGAGGAGGTATGAGCATGACGATCCACTGGTGCGGCACCGGCCTTTCGGCCATTCCCGGCCTGCGCCGCCTGATCGGGGCGGGCCATGACGTCAAGGTTTGGAACCGGACCGTCGAAAAGGCGCGCGAGGCGGTGGGCGATCTCACCGACCGGATCGCCGTCTTCGATTTCGACGCGCTGTCGGCCGAAACGCAGGAGGGCGACGTGGTGGTGTCGATGCTGCCCGGCGACTGGCACGTGCCGCTGGCAGAGATGTGCATCAACAAGGGGGCGCATTTCGTCTCGTCCTCCTACATCTCGCCCGAGATGCGCGAGCTGCATGCCAAGGCTCTTTTGCGCGGGGTCTGCGCGGTCAACGAGGTGGGGCTCGACCCCGGCATCGACCACCTGATGGCGCATCACCTGGTGGATGATTACCGCAGCTCGGATGCCTACGACCCCGAAAACGACCTTTCCTTCACGTCCTATTGCGGGGGAATCCCGAAGCATCCAAACCCCTTCCGCTACAAGTTCAGCTGGTCGCCGCTCGGCGTTCTCAAGGCGCTGCGCTCGCCCTCGCGGTCGATCCGCAACTTCACCGAGCTGGAGGTCGCCCGGCCGTGGGACGCCATTTCCAGCTACACCGCGCCGCTGCCGGAGCCAGAGACCTTCGAGGTCTATCCGAACCGCGACAGCATCCCCTTCATCGAGGATTACCGCTTCGACCCTTCCTGGCGCGTCAAGGAATTCGTGCGCGGCACGCTCAGGCTGAACGGCTGGTCAGAGGCATGGGCGGATGTCTTTGCCGAGATCGAGACGTTGGAGGGCGAGGCCGGCGAGGCGCGGCTGCGGGAAATGTCGGACCAGTTCTGGCAGGAGAACGCCTATGAGGATGGCGAACCGGACCGCGTCGTGCTGTGCGTGTCGCTGAAGGCGGAGCGCGAGGGCCGCACCGTCTGGCACAAGACCTATGTCATGGATGCCTGGGGCGACGCGCGCGGCACGGCCATGGCACGGCTGGTGTCGATCCCGCTCTCGATGGTGGTCGAGGCGGTGCAGCACCACGAGATCCCCGCCGGTGTCACCCCCGCGCCGCACGACCCGAAACTCGTCAAGCGCCTGCTGGGAGAGGTCGACCGGCTGGCGCAACATCTACAGGTCGTGGATCACCTCTAGGGGCCGTGCCTGCCCGGTGACGCGGTGAAGCTCTCGGCCGAGTGCAGGAGCGTCATGCGCGCATTGACCGGGCACGCACCGTCCCGCGGTGCGGTTTCCAGCAGTGCCGCAACAGCGTCGTGCAACCCCACCAGATCCGCGCGCCCCAATCGCGGCACGTCATCGGCCCCGCCCTCGGTCACACCGTGGGCGCCCAGGATTTCAACCTCTTCGGGCAACAGGTCCAACAGGTATTCCAGGCTATCCAGGTAGTCCGGCAGGGACGCCCCCGGCGTATGCGCGTAAAGCTCGCCGGGATAGAGGAAATCCGCCGCGTATAGGCGGGCGCGCGCCGGTTCCCAAAGCGAGACCGAGTCCGGCGAATGGCCGGGTGTATGCAGCACCTGCACCCGCCGCGCCCCGATACGCAGGAAATCACCCGGCCGCGCCCGGCCCGCGACGCGCAGAACGGGGGGTGCCACGCCCTCGTAATGGCCAAGATGCATGGTCTCCGGCGGGATAAGCCGCCCGTCGCGCTCGGCCGCGCGCAGACACGGCAGATCCGCGACCAGCAGTGGCCCCGCTGCCTCGGCGCCGCCGAGGTGGTCGAAATGCATGTGCGAAGGAAACGCCCGCACACGGGACGGCGCGTGCCGCGCCAGCACCGGCGCGATCGGGCGCCGACCCGACCCCGTGTCGAACAGAAGAGCCTCCTCGCCATCCCGGAGCAGATAGCACCACGTCTTCTGGTGATAGGCCGGCTCGCCAATGGCCAGTGTCCCGGGATCGAGCCTGCACAACGCGAACCACCCCGCGCACCAGGTCAGCCCCGGCGCAAGCGAAATATCCGAGACCCGGCATTCCAGATCGCCTGTCATGTCCGGGACGGTCCCGCGCTTGCGCGCGCCGGTTTCATCCCCGGCGCACCAGATCGTCTTCCTCCTCCACCACCGAGATACCCAGCTCGTCCAGCCCGTTCTCGAGGTGATCCGAAAGATGCGGCGAACCCAGAAGGTAATCGGCCGTCGGCGTGGTCGCCTCCTCCGCCGCCGTCCTCTTGGCCTCTTCCAGCTCGTCGGCGCCGAAACTGCCCCGTCCGATCCACATCAGCGCCACAAGGCTGGCCTGCTCCTCCTCGGTCAGCCTGTCGATGAAACCGCGCAACTCTCCCTCGGCGCGGTCGAGTTCCCGTGCCATCAGGATGACCTGCGCGATCTTGTATGTGCTTATGTCGAGCATCGCGTGTCTCCCGTTCCCATGTACGACGGCCAGTCTTGCCACCAAGGTTAAGGGCAAACCTTGATCTTACGCAAACAGCCTGTAGTAGGCCCAGTTTGGCAGAACCCGCGACAAGCGGAAGACAAGGCTGAAAAGACGCGGGAAATGCCGGTCAAAGGCGGTCTTGCTGCGCATCAGCGCCATCATCTCGTCGGCGGCCCGCTCGGGCGACATCAGGAAGGGCATGTGAAAGTCGTTCTTGTCGGTCAGGCGCGTCTTGATGAAACCGGGATTGGCGAGCTGCACCCGCACCCCCGTACGCCAAAGATCCGCGCGCAGGGTCTGGGCCAACGACATGACGCCGGCCTTTGACGCGCCGTACCCCACGGCGCCGGGCAGGCCGCGGAACCCCGACAGCGATCCGGTGATCACGACATGCCCCGCGTCACGCTCGACCATGCGCGGCACGACGCGGCCCAGCACCCGGAATGCGCCGGTGAAGTTCACGTCGGCCATAGCCACACCGTGATCGAGGTCCCATTGCTTGGCCGACATCGGCCAGTAGACGCCGGCGAGAAACACGATGCCATCGACATCGCCCGCCTCCTGCACGGCCTGTGCAACGCTGTCGTCGTCGCGCACATCCATCGTGACGACACCGGCCTGGCCGGGAAGATTCTCGGCCAACTGCTCGAGACGGTCACGGTTGCGCGCGGAAAGCACAAGGTCGGCACCTTCCGCGCTCAGCCGCGCCGCGAGCGCCGCGCCGAGCCCCTCGCTCGCCCCGACCAGCCAATAGCGTTTGCCCGCAAACCCCGTCAAACCGTATCCACCCGCCGCATCGTTGCCACCAGCTCGGCCACCTTTATGCCGAACTTCCTGAACTGGCTGCGATTCACGATAACCCCGTTCGGCGCGAGATACATCCAGTCGGTCACGCCAAGCACGTGGCCGCCGGCCTCCTCGGGCAGGCGGATGCGATAGCTCAGCTTGACGGCCGCACCTTCCTGCTGGCCAAGCCCCGTTCCCACCAGATCGTCCGCGTCGGCACGGATATGCCCGTCATTACCAAGCTCGAGCCGCCATTCCCGATCCTGCGTGTTGCCGCTGTCATAGAGGAAATGCTCGCGCATGATCCCGCGGTTGCCGTCCCATTCTGCCTCGAAGTCCCCGACGAAACGCGAGGCGACGCGCCCGAGCGGACCGTAAATGACCCCCTCGCACTTGATCGGCCCGCGCAGATGGGCCCGCAAGTCGATCCGCGGCTCCTGCCCGGCGTAGTCGGCTGTCGTTTGCGCCGCGAAACCGGCGGTGCGCTGCCAGACCACCACCCCCGCCAGCGCGGCGAAAACCCCGAACACGAACCATAAAAGCCACGTCATGCGGGCACACCCCTTTCTCCGAAACGCGTCGTGGCCAGGAACCCGATCGCCATCAGTTTCAGCACGCAGGGCAGCCCGCCATAGAGCAGGCTCAGCAGCCACAGCGCACCGGCGGAATTGTCTGCGCCCGCGCGAAAACCACCCGCCTCCAGCAGGGGCAGAAGCGTCACCGCCGCCAGCGCCAGCGTGAACTTGGAGACGAAGGACCACAGCCCGAAAGCCTCGCTCGCCCCGGGCGATACCGCCTCCATCCGTCGGGCGAACATGGCAGGCAAAAGGGTCATGTCCGCGCCCACGGCGGCGCCGGACACCACGCAGATGATCCCGAAGGCCCAGACATCGCCCGCGCCGAGCGCAACGGCCCAGCCAAAGGCCGCGATCGCCATGACCATGGCCCATAGCAGAACGCGGCGTTCCCCTGCCCGTTCGGCCAGTCGGCCCCAGACGGGGGCGGCGGCCGCCGCCGACAGGAAGAAGATCAGCAGGAAGGGACCCTCCAGCCCCGGCGCCTGCAACCTGCTTTCCACGAAGAAAAGGAACAGGGTCGACGTGACGGCGACCGGCGCCGCGTTGACCAGAGCAACCAGCAGCAGCCGCCGCGCGACCGGATCGCCCAGAACCTCCCAAAAACCCGCGCCGCCGCCGATCCGCGCACCGCGCCACTCGTGCCGCATCGCGAGCACGGCACCGGCCGCGAGCACGGCGAAGGCCAGCGCGAATATGCCGTAACCGCCGATCAGAACCGGCGCGACAGCAGCCGCGCAAATGCCCAGCAACGCCCCGGTCTCGCGCCAGCGTGCAAGCCTTAGGTGCCCCTGCCCCGTCATTCGTCCGGCAGAGGAAACGCCTTCGGCATAGAAACAGATCGTGAGATAGCTGAATCCAGAGAAGATCAGCGTCATCATGACCGCGAACCATGCAAGCGGGGCGATCGGCGGCGTGACCGCGAACAGGCCGACCATGGCCGCCGCCATGACGCACACCCCGATGGCGACCGATACGCCCCGCCGCGCCTGCAATGCCGCGGCGAGCCTCCCCAGCAGGGGGTCCTGCACGACATCCAGAAGCCGCAATCCGAACAGAACCGTGCCGAGCGCGCCGAGCGACACGCCATGCGCATCCACGTAGAACTTGGGCGCATGGATATAGAGTGGCAGGCCAGCCGCCGCCAGCATGGCGGCGAACACCGCAAAGGCGGGAAGACGGGGCGCGGCATTCATCGGCTGACCTGTTGCGTCGGCGGGGCGGGACGGGCGCGGAACCGGGCGCCTTTCCACCAAAGCTTGAGCGCCTGCCAGTGGATGAGCGCCAGCACCCGGCGGGACCCGAACGGCCGCCGCAAACAGGCCGTCAGCAAACCCCGGCTCGTCAGGGGCTTGCGTCGGCCCACGAGCGTCGCCGTCACGCCACCGTTTCCGCCGGTGAAGTCGATCCAGATGCCGATCCTGTCGGCGCGCAGGTCGAATCGGAACTGGTAACGACCTTCGATCCTCTGGAACGGCGAGACGTGAAAGATCTTGTCCGCCGTCAGCCTGTCCCGGGCCGTGATCGGGGCGAGGTCGTCACGGTGGCAAAGATACGAATGTCGGTCGCCATAGGTGTTGGTCACCTCTGCGATCACCAACGGCACGTCGCCCTGTTCGTCCCTGCAAATCCAGAACGCGACCGGGTTGAACACGTGGCCGAGGACACGCGGCTGCGCAAGCAGTTCTATCCGCGCCGGGGCCGGCAGGCCGCGCGCCGCGAGCACCTCGCGCACCCACGCCGCGCCACGCCCCGCGCCGGGCGGGCCGCCGTGATCGACATCACGCACCGACACCGGGGCGCGGCGGTTGCGGCCGAACCCGGCCGGCCCCTGCACATCTGCCTCTGCATCCAGAAGCACGTAGTCGATGCCGTAGCGGAACGCGTTGTCCACCGCGCCCTTGCGGCCGTGCCATGTGTGGCCGGGGATATGATCGACAGACGTCATTCCGCCGCCAGTGCGACGGTGTCGCGCGCAAGGATCGCCTCGGCGGCCTCCAGCCCGGTCGACAGACCGTCCTCGTGGAATCCGTCGCGCAGCCATGCGCCGCAGAACCATGTGCCGCGGGCGCCGTTCATCTCCCGCACCGTTCGCTGCGCTTCGAGCGCGGCAAGGTCGTAGACCGGATGGCTGAGCGTGACCTGGTCATAGATCAGCTCCTCGCGGATCGGGCGGTTGGAGTTGAGCGTCACGAAGTGCGGATCATCCCGCGGAATGGGCTGCAGGCTGTTCATCCAGTAGGTGATGTCGATCTGGCCGTCACGCTTTGCCGGGCTTTCGGAGTAATTCCACGACGACCAGACCGCCCGGCGGCGCGGCATCACGGACGTGTCGGCATGCAGCACCACGTCGTTGGGCTGGTATCGCACCGCCCCGAGCGCCCGGCGCTCCGCCTCGGAAGGGTCGGCCAGCAGCGACAGGGTGACGTCGGAATGGGTGGCAAAGATCACCTCGTCGAAATGCTGCCAGTCGGCGCCGGGCACCCGCACCGATACACCCTGCCCGGTACGCCGCACCGCCTGAACCGGGCAGCCCAGCCGCACCTGCGCCCCATGGGCGCGCAGGGCCCGCCCCAAACGCTCGACATATGCAGTCGAGCCCCCGGCCACGGTATACCACTGGTGCTGCCCGTCATAGCTCAGCAAACCGTGGTTGTGCAGGAAACGCACCATCGCCTGTGCCGGAAACGCCTCGACCTGCCGCGTCGGGGTGGACCAGATCGCGCCCGTCAGGGGCAAAAGGTAATAGTCGCGGAACCACCGGCCCATGCCAAGGGCATCGAGAAACGCACCGATGGTGAGGTCGGGATGCGCGCTGGACATCTCGACAGCACGGGCGTTGAAGCGGAATATGTCGCGCAGCATCGCCCACATGAACGGGTTGGCGGCGTTGCGCTTCTGCGCGAAAAATGCCCCGGCGCCGCGCAGGCCGTACTCGACCCGGCCACCCCGGACAGACGCCCCGAAGCTCATGTCGCTTTGCGTGACCGCAACATCGAGCTCGTCGAATATCCGCGAAAGGTTGGGATAGTTGGCGTAGTTGAAGACGATGAACCCGGTATCGACCGGCTGGTCGCCCCGCTTGCCGGCCATGACGGTCCGCGCGTGACCGCCCAGCCTCGGTTCCGACTCGAACAGCGTAACATCATGTGTCGGCGCGAGCGCATAAGCTGCCCCCATCCCCGAAACCCCCGCGCCAATCACGGCGATCTGCTTGCGCATCGGCGCGGCACTTTCAAACGGCATTATTCGACTGACCCGCTTCTTGTTGTTGCAATCGGGGTGGTTACGCACCCCGCAAGGGATCGGATGACAATAAAAATTGTTGCCCTGCTGTGATCCGGCCGTGAACGCCGGGCGTATCTCGATCATGTACAATGGTGACGCACCGTTCGATGACCTGCTGGTCTCGCCTCGTCCAACCGGTCATGTTACCCGGGGGCGGCGGCAACGAACGGTATCGGATCCGGTGACTGTGAAGGACGAAACAGACGATCAGGGCGTGGAATGGTCGGAATGCATCATCCGCATCCGCGACCACCAGGACAGAAAGGCGTTCGCGGCGCTGTTCCGGCATTTCGCGCCGCGCGTGAAGGCGTTCCTGATGCGATCGGGTGCGGATGCCGGGCTCGCGGAGGAATGTGCGCAAGAGGTGATGGCGACGTTGTGGCAAAAGGCGCATCTCTACGACCCTGCGCGCGCCAGCGCGGCCACGTGGATCTTCACGATCGCGCGCAACCGGAAGATCGACGCGCTGCGCAAGATGAAGCGCCCGGAACCCGAGGATCTGCCCTGGGGGCCCGAGGACGAGCCCGACCAGGAGGACATCCTGGCCCTGCAACAGGAAAGCAGGAAGCTGGAGGATGCCATAACGGCGCTTCCGCCCAAACAGAAGGAACTGATCGAAAAGGCGTATTTCGGTGATCTGAGCCACAGCGAAATCGCCGCCGAGACGGGCCTTCCCCTCGGCACGATCAAATCTAGAATCAGGCTGGCACTCGACCGGCTCCGCCACGCGATGAAGTAGACGACGATGAAACAAGACACGATAAAGCACCACCTGACCGACGGGCTTTTGATGGCCTATTCCGCAGGCACGCTGCCGGAGGCGTTCAGCCTGGCGGTGGCTGTGCACATCTCGATGTGCGACGAGTGCCGCGCCCGGCTTGGCGCGTTCGACGCGCTGGGCGGCGCCCTCGTGGAAGCTGCGCCAGCCACCGATATGTCCGACGGCAGCCTGGAGGCAACACTGGCCATGATCGAGGCGGGCGGCGGGCAGGCCGCCACGGCACGGCCGGCAGCGCCCCGGGCCAAGGGTGTGCTGCCCTCGCCCGTTCAGGAGTACGTAGGCGGGGATCTGGATGCCGTGCGCTGGCGCCCCATCGGCATGGGGGTCAAGCAGGCCATCCTGCCCACCGCCCCCGATGCCACCGCACGGCTTCTGTACATCCCCGCAGGGGCCGCGGTGCCAGATCACGGACACGCGGGAACAGAGCTGACCCTCGTGCTGCAGGGGGCTTTCGATGACGAGATCGATCATTTCGGCCCCGGCGACATCGAGGTTGCCGACGAAGAGGTGGATCACACGCCCGTGGCCGACATCGGCGCCGACTGCATCTGCCTTGCAGCCACCGATGCGCCGCTGAAATTCCGGTCGTGGATGCCGCGCATGGCCCAGCCGTTCCTGCGTATCTGATACCGGGTCGGCGTACGGCCTACCCGTACCGCCTGACGAAGTTGCGCAGAACCATCTCGGGGGCGAAAATGTCGGCACGGCGGCACATCGCGATCAGCTCGTCCGCGGTATCGGGTGGAAAGTAGCCCTTGTTTCGGTAGATGCGAATCCGTGTTTCGAACCCGTCGGCATCGGCCTCGGGGTGGAATTGTGTGGCATAGACGTGCTGGCCGTATTTCACCATCTGGTAGGGGCAGGCATCGGACCGGACAAGGTGGCGGCATCCACGTGGCAGGGCCTGTAACGCCTCCTTGTGGCCCACGAACGCATCGAAGGCTGTCGGCACGCCTTCCAGCAGCGGGTCCTCCTTGCCCTCGGCCATCACCTCGCAGGCCGACGTGCCGACAGGTTCGGAGTAGGCCCGTTTGCTAACGTCGCCGGAAAGGTGCCTGCCGAGGATGCCGATACCGTAACAACACCCAAGAAACGGGAAATCCGCCTCGACGATGGCGGGCATGAGTGACAGCACATCGGCCTCGATCCGGGCCTCGAGCGGGGTTTTCTCCTCTGGCTGGTCGCTGACGCAGCCGGGGCCACCCCCCACGATCACGCCGGCATGCTCGTCGAGGCGAAGGTCGCCGGGCAATCCCTGCCGGTCCAGCCGGATGCGCCGGGTCTCGTCCGGCTCCAGCCCGCCCTTGCGCAGGATCGCGGCGAACTCGTCATCGGCCGCCTCGGTCTCGGGCCGCAATTGCAGGATCAGGAACGGTCTGCGCATCCACGTGGTCTCCGGCTGACGTTCACTGACTGGCCGGTTTCTCATCGCCCGTCAAGCTGCGCGGCCCGACCGCCCGGCGCGTGCTTGACCCCGCGGGGCAAAGGAATACCCTGCGCGCCGACATTCCACCCGCGAAAGGACACCCAATGGCCCAGCGGCTCCACCTTGTCTTCGGCGGGGAGTTGAAAGACCCCTCGCGCAACGTCTTCAAGGATGTGAACGACCTGCATATCGTCGGGATCTTTCCCGATTACGAAAGCGCCTACAACGCGTGGAAGGCCGAGGCACAGCGCACCGTTGACAACGCGCACATGCGCTACTTCATCGCCCACCTCCACCGCCTGCGCGACGAAGAGGCCGCCGCCTCTCCGACCGAGGAATTCGGCTGAGACCGATGGGGCGCGCGGGACTCCTCGGCGCACGCCTCGCGCCCGGCCGCAACAGGGCAGGGGCCGGGGCGACGCCGGACCGGCCGCGCCCGCCGGGAGAGCTGGTGTGGTTCCACGCCACGCAGCAGAGCCATGCCGACGCCGCCGCGCAATTGGCCGAACGGCTTGTCGCCCTGCGCCCCGGGTTGCACGTGCTGCTGACATCCGACAAGGGCGCGGAACCGCGCGAGACGCAGCCGACGCATGTCATCGTGGCCCCCCTCCCCGACGACTCGGGCTCGAACGGCAATGACTTTCTCTCGTACTGGCGCCCGGACATCTGTCTTTGGGCCGGTGGCGCCCTGCGCCCAGGGCTGCTGACGCTCGCGCACCGGCAGGGCATTCCTCTCTACCTTGTCGATGCGGACGAGGCGCACCTGTCACGTCCCGGGTGGCGCTGGCTTCCCGACGCGTCGCGACAGGCGCTGAAGCGCGTGTCGATGGTGCTGGCCCGCAACACAGCCACCGAGACCTACCTGAGGCGTCGTATCGGCCTGCGCGAGACGCCCATCGTGGTCACCGGCACGCTGCGCGAGGAATCCAAGCCGCTACCCTACAAGGAGGAAGACCGCGAGGAACTCGCCGGTATTCTGCGCGGCAGGCTGGTCTGGCTGGCCGCGCGGCTGCGGACGGACGAGATCGACACCGTCCTTTCGGCGAATGCCCGCGTCATGCGCATGTCCCACAGGGTGCTGCTCGTGATCCTGCCGGACGACCCCGGCGAGACGCAGCCATTCCACGATGCACTCGACACCGCCGGGCTGAGGTATGTCACGTGGTCGGAGGGCGGGATGCCCGACGACTCGACACAGGTCATCCTCGCCGATACGGCCGGAGAGCTGGGGTTGTGGTACCGGATCGCGCCGATCACCTTCATGGGCGGGTCGCTGTGCGAGGGCGCGCATGGCAGCGACCCCAACGAACCCGCGGCCCACGGGTCGGCCATCGTTTACGGCCCCAATGTGCGGGCGTATCTGCCCGCCTATTCCCGCTTTGCCGAGGCCGGGGCAGCGCGCATCGTGCGGGATGCCGCTTCGCTTGCGCAGGCGGTGCAGTCGATCATTCCGCCGGACCAGTCCGCGGCGATGGCCCATGCGGCGTGGGACGTGGCCACGCAGGGCGCGGCGGTCATGGACCGGCTGGTCGATGTCGTGAACGAGGCGCTCGACACGCGGGCCGCTTCGTGATGCGCGCGCCGGGGTTCTGGAGCAATCCACCCGACCGTCCCGGGGTGCTGGCAAGGATACTGGCGCCGCTCGGCGCAGTTTACGCCCGCGCCACGTCGCGCCGTGTCGGCCGCGCGCCGGAATTCCGGCCCGGCGTGCCGGTGATCTGTGTCGGCAATCTCAATGCCGGGGGCACCGGCAAGACCCCGACGGTGATCGCCCTCGTCCAGCGCCTGCAAGATCGCGGCGTGTCGCCGGTGGTGGTGTCGCGGGGCCACGGCGGCCGGCTGGACGGGCCGGTGGAAGTCGACCCGGCCGTCCACGGTTACAGGGATGTTGGCGACGAGCCCCTGCTGATCGCCGCGTTCACGCGGGTGATCGTCGGAAAGGACCGCGCCGCCGCCGCGCGCCGGGCCGTGGCCGCGGGTGCCGACGTGATCGTGCTGGATGACGGGTTCCAGAACCCCGCCGTGGCCAAGACCCTGTCGGTCGTGGTCGTCGACGCCGTGCAGGGCTTTGGCAACGGGCGTTGCGTGCCCGCCGGCCCGCTACGCGAGCCGGTTTGCGCCGGGCTGTCACGCGCCGACATGGTGCTTTCCATCGGTGCCGACGCCGCGCAGGCACGGTTCGCGGCGGATTGGCGGGACAGGATAACAGTGCCGATGCTAACCGGCCGGCTGGCCCCGCTGCAAACCGGCATGGACTGGTCGGAAACTCGGGCGCTGGCCTTTGCCGGGATCGGGTATCCGGAAAAGTTCTTTGCCACGCTGCGCGGCCTCGGCGCGGATCTCGCCCGTGCCGAGGCGCTGGAGGATCACCAGCCGCTCACCCCCGCCTTGATGACGCGCCTTGAAAACGAGGCCAGGCTTCTGGGCGCACAGCTTGTCACGACGGAAAAGGACGCCGTGCGGCTTCCGACCGGTTTCCGCCAGAAGGTGCTGACACTGCCGGTCAGGCTGGAGGTCGCGGACTGGTCCGCGCTCGACACCGAACTCTGCCGGCTCGGGCTGGGGGCCGGCGCGGCGCGATGACCCGCTTCAGTCCAGCTGGTAGCCGGGCGTGGAACGGGAAATTTCCCGCTCCTGCTCGGTCATGCCCTCGGGGATCCCTTCGAAGAGCGGCGTCGTCATGTATCGCTCCCCGGTGTCGGGCAGCATGGCGAGGATTACGGTTCCCGGCTCCGCCGTCCGGGCAAGCTGCATCGCCACGGAAAAGGTGGACCCGCCCGAGACGCCGGTAAAGATCCCCTCCTGCGCCGCAAGTTTCTGCGCCCACGCGATGCCGTCGGACCCGGCCACGGGGATGAGGTCGTCGTAATATCCCTCGTCGATCGCTTCCTGCAGCACCAGCGGGATGAAATCGGGCGTCCAGCCCTGTATCGGGTGCGGCTCGAAGGCAGGGTGGCTGGCCGACGGCTCGCCCCTGTCGTTGCGCTCCTGCGGGGTGCCGCTGCCGATCAGCGCGGCATTGGCCGGTTCCGACAGCACGATCCGCGTCTCCGGGCGCTGCTTGCGCAGAACGCGGCCGATGCCCGTCACAGTGCCGCCGGTGCCGTACCCCGTCACGACACAATCCAGCCGATGACCATCGAAATCACCCACGATTTCCTGCGCGGTGGTGGCCTCGTGGATGTCGGCGTTGGCCTCTGTCTCGAACTGGTGGGCAAGGAACCAGCCATTGCGCTCGGCCAGTTCCACGGCCTTGCGATACATCCCGAAACCCTTCTCGGCCTTGGGCGTCAACACCACCTTGGCCCCGAGCATCCGCATCAGGCGCCGCCGCTCGATGGAAAACGTCTCGACCATCGTGACGACCAGGGGATAGCCTTTCTGCGCGCAGACCATCGCCAGGCCGATACCGGTGTTGCCGCTCGTCGCCTCCACCACGGTCTGGCCTGGCTTCAGCGCCCCGGTCTGCTCGGCCCGTTCGATGATGCCGATTGCCAGCCGGTCCTTGACCGAGGCCGCAGGGTTGAACGCTTCCGCCTTGACGTACATCTCCACCCCTTCCGGGGCGAGATTGTTGACGCGGATCGAAGGCGTGTCGCCGATCGTGTCAAGCACGCTGTCGAAAAGCCGTCCGCGCCCCCGGGTCGTGCGCACTCCATCACTGACCATGTCTGCCTCCCTGTAAAAACCGGCCTTTGGCGACAGCGTAACATGCACCCCGCATCCATGCTGACTTTTCTGGCGGACGTTCGCGGAACGATGTTGCACGAAACGGCATGCCGGCGAGGACCAGGTTCCGTCATCCGCTGCACGGGGCACGGTACGCGTGCCCTGCGAACCTTGCGGCACCGCCACACCGTCTCTAGGTTTACAGTCGTGACGTTCGAGCGCGGGGGTGGCCACGATGACGGACCAGGAACAGCAAGTCCCGTCGCGACAGGACCGGACCGAGGCGATCCGGCACGCGCTGGAGACCGCCGGGGAGGTGACACAGTTCGTCCCCGCCGACACAGGATACATCGAGGTTCCCGTGGTCGAGCTCGACCAGAGCTGGGTCGTCTACCGCGCGGACAACGGGCGCGTGATGTCAGAACTCGCCGAGGCCGCGCGCCAGCGCGAAACCACGATCGACGACCTCAGGGCGCGTGCCGAAAGCGCCGAGGTGCAGGCGATGCTGCACACCCTTTTGATCGAAAAGGCACGCGATCCCGGCGGCCCGATCTACGCGGAGCTGGAACGTTACGGCCGGCAGACCGACCCGCTGCTCATCCGCAAGGACGGCGTGGTGCTCAACGGCAACCGGCGGCTTGCGGCGATGCGGGATCTGCTGGACCGGGACGCCGGCAAGTATGACAGCTTTTCCCGCGTCCGGGCCGCCGTGCTGCCGGGCGACCTGACCGAGCACCAGATCGAGTTCATCGAGGCGGCGTTGCAGATGGCCCCCGATCTCAAACTCGATTACGGCTGGATCAACCGCCGACTGAAGCTGCGCCAGCACGTCACCGACATGAACCGCGACGCGGTGATCGAGGCCTACCGCTTCACCGACCCGGCCGAGATAGACCGCGAACTGGCCCAGCTGACACTGGCCGAGGAGTATCTCGACTGGATCGGCGAGCCGCGTCACTTCGCGCTCGTGGCCGATCACGAGGAGGCGTTCGTCGCGCTTCAGGCACAGCTGGAGGCAACGCCCAAGCCACACCTGTCGGATGCGTGGCAGCGCATCGGGTTCGCGATGATCAAGGCGCGACAGAGGCTCGACCGCAAGATCATGCACTACTTTCCCTTTACCGAACCGGCCCCGCAGGCAATCAAGAACTGGGTGCTGCGCACGCTTGCCGAGGATCACGGCATCGTCGAACGCCAGCGCGAGGGCGAGAACCGGCCGCTTGAACCGGCCGCCGCCGAGCGGTTGCTTTCCATCGTCGGCGACCCCGGACATGCCCGCGACACCGCGCTGGCAAGCATGGCGCTGATAGACACGCTCAAGGGCGACAGGGACCGTCTGATCGGTTATTCGCGGCTCAGCGCCCTGCTGCGCAACGCGATCCAGACGCTGGAGGGGATACGGCCCGAGGACCTGACCGAAGACCAGCTGCGCCAGCTGCGCGGGCAGATGGCCACCTTGCTGGAACTCACCGGCCCCGTCTCGCCCGAGGACGCGCGCGCCCACCGGGACGGGCAGACGAACCTGCGCGCGACCGTCAGGAAAACTTGGAAATCCGCGCGCCGGCTGATCGAGTGACGCCGGCGGCCGCCGCCCGGGCCGGCGCGCGCACTCACCGACCCGCCGCGGCAAGGAAAGGACCGTTCTTGCACGCGCCCCCTGTCTTCTGGTCACCCCTGCACCTATCGGCTAGGCTCCTGCGCGGGTGAACGCGGCAACAGACACGGAGGCGGTCATGACGGACCAACCTACGCCAAGGCAATCGGGCTTCTTCATGCCCGCCGAGTGGACGCCGCACAAGCGCACATGGATGATGTGGCCCTGCCGCGACGAGGTATGGGAGGACATGCAGGCGACGCGGCGGAATTACGCGGACGTGGCCCATGCCGTCCGCGAATTCGAACCGGTGACGATGGTCGTGCGCGCAGACGACGAGGCCGAGGCGCGCGACATGCTCGGCTCGGACATTGAAACGCTCGTGCACCCGATCGACGACAGCTGGGCCCGGGACGCGGGCCCCTGTTTCCTGACCGATGGCGCGGGCCACCGCGCCGGCGCATCGTTCCGCTTCACGGCGTGGGGCGGCAAGTACAGCCCGTATGACGGCGACGACAGCGTGGCGGGGGCGATTCTCGACTCCGTCGGCCTGCCGTGCTTCGACTCCGGCCTCGTCGCCGAGGGCGGCGGCATCGCGGTGGACGGCGAGGGCACCATCCTGACCACGAAAAGCTGCTTTCCCAATGCCAACCGCAACCCGGGCTGGTCAATCGAGGATATCGAGAGCGAGCTCAAGGAGATGCTCGGCGGCGACAAGGTCATATGGCTGCCCGGGAATGCCGAGGAAACCGAAACCGATGGCCATGTCGACGGCATCGCCATGTTCCTCGCCCCCGGTCTCGTCATGGTGCAGGGCAACGACCGCCCCGACCATCCGTGGCGCGACATCCATGCCGCGAACATCGCCGCGCTGGAGGGGCAAACGGACGCGCGAGGCCGTCCGCTGGAACTGGTGCACATTCCCGACGCCTTCGATTTCGAAACGGACAGCGACAATTTCTGCGATTCCTACGTCAACGCCTATCTGTGCAATGACGGCGTGATCGTGCCGCGCTACAACCTGCCCGAGGACGGGCTCGTGCGCGAACTGTTCGAGGAACACCTGCCCGGCCGTCGCGTCCGCATGGTCGACATCACCACTCTGGCCACGGGCGGTGGCGGCATCCATTGCATCACCCAGCAGGAGCCCGACACCGGGGCATGCTGACGGGCGTGCCCCCCGAAACCGAGGCTGGACGCCCGCGCGCGCCCGCCCTAGGCTGCGCCGGGATTCCGAGGGAGAGCGACGGATGCCGACAGGCACGAACATCAAGACTTACTTCGACGGCACGTGGCACGAGGGGGATATCCCCGTCATGAACGCCGCCGATCACGGCGCTTGGCTGGGCAGCAACGTGTTCGACGGGGCGCGTTATGCGCATGGCCTGACCCCTGATCTCGACAAGCACTGCGCGCGCGTCAACGCCTCGGCCCGGGCGCTGATGGTCACCCCGACGGTGAACGTCGATGAAATGGTCGGGATCATCCACGAGGGGCTAAAGATGTACCCGAAGGAGTCGGCTGTCTACATCCGCCCGATGTACTGGGCCATCGACGGCGGCATGTCCGCCATCGTTCCCAAGGAGGACGGCCGGACAGGCTTTGCCATCAGCCTGGAGGAAATCCCGATGGCCGCGCCCGATGCTGCTGCGACGCTGACGCGCACTCGCTTCCGCCGCCCGGTGCTGGAGGACGCGGTGGTCAACGCCAAGGCCGCCTGCCTTTATCCCAACAACGCCCGCATGCTGGCCGAGGCACGCGACAAGGGCTTTTCCAACGCGCTGGTGGCCGATGCGCTCGGTAACGTGGCCGAGGCCGCAACCGCCAATGTCTTCGCCGTCAAGGACGGCGAGGTGTTCACGCCCGTCCCCAACGGCACGTTCCTGTCGGGCATCACACGCGCGCGCCATATCGAGAACCTGCGCGCCGACGGCGTGCGCGTCCACGAAACCGTGATGACCTTCGAGGATTTCCATGATGCCGACGAGGTGTTCCTGTCGGGCAACATGATGAAGGTCACCCCGATCACCGCCTTCGATGAAACCCGATACCAGGTCGGCCCGGTCACGCGGCGCGTGCGCGACATGTACTGGGACTGGGCCGCGTCAACGAGGTGATGCCATGTCGGCCGATCCGCTGCTCCAGCCCTACCAGCTCAGGCACCTGACGCTGAAGAACCGTCTGATGATCTCGGCGCACGAACCGGCCTATACCGAGGACGGCATGCCAAAGGACCGCTATCGTGCCTACCACGTGGAACGGGCACGAGGCGGCGTGGCACTGACCATGACCGCGGGTTCGGCGGTGGTGTCACGCGACAGCCCGCCCGCCTTCGGCAACATCCTCGCCTATCGCGACGAGGTCGTGGGCTGGATGCGCAAGCTCACCGACGATTGCCATGACTACGGCTGCAAGGTGATGATACAGCTCACGCATCTGGGCCGCCGGACACGGTGGGACACGGGCGACTGGCTGCCGTCGGTGGGGGCCGGGCCGCGACTGGAGCCGGCACACCGCGCTTTTCCGAAGGTGGCCGAGGACTGGGACATCGCCCGCATCGTCGCGGACTACGCCGACGCTGCCGAACGGATGCGGGATGCCGGCCTCGATGGGATCGAGATCGAATGCTACGGCCACCTGATGGATCAATTCATCAGCCAGCTCACCAACGCGCAGGGCGCGCCATGGGGCGGAGATTTCGAGAACCGTATCCGCTTTGCCATGGAGGTCATGCGCGCCTGCCGCGCGCGGGTCGGCGACGATTTGGTCCTCGGAATCCGCATGGTCGCGGACGAGGACGCCCCCGGCGGCATACCGGTGGAGGAGGGCGTCGCCCTTGCCAACCGGCTCAAGGCCGAGGGTCTGGCCGATTTCGTCAACGTCATCCGCGGCCGCGTCCACACCGACGCCGCGCTGGCCGACGTGATCCCCGTTCAGGGCATGCGTTCTGCTCCGCATCTGGATTTCGCGGGCCGGCTGCGGCACGAGGTCGGCCTGCCCACCCTGCATGCCGCCAAGATAGCCGATGTCGCCACCGCGCGGCACGCGGTGTCACAGGGGCTGCTGGACATGGTGGGCATGACCCGCGCGCACATCGCCGAGCCACATATCGTGAAGAAGATCGAAGAGGGACGCGAGGACGACATACGCCCCTGCGTGGGCGCGACCTATTGCCTCGGCCGCATCTACCAGGGCGAGGCGGCGCTGTGCATTCACAACCCCGCCACGGGGCGCGAACGGACCATCCCGAACGAGATCGCCCCGGCACAGACACGCAAGCGCGTGGTCGTGGTCGGCGCCGGCCCCGGCGGGCTGGAAGCCGCGCGCGTGGCCGCCGAGCGCGGCCATGACGTGACCGTGTTCGAGGCCGCCGACCGCCCGGGCGGACAGGTGCGGCTGACAGCCCGGACGAAGAGCCGCGCCGACATGAGCGGGATCATCGACTGGCGCGTGGCGCAGTGCGAGAAACACGGCGTTGCCTTTCATTACAACACCTTCGCGGGCAAGGAGGACGTTCTGGCGCTGGACCCCGACGTGGCGATCCTCGCAACCGGCGGCCTGCCCAACACCGATACGCTGGAAACGGGCGGAGAGCTCGTGGTGTCCACATGGGACATCCTGTCGGGCGATGCCAAACCGGGCCAGAACGTCCTGGTCTTTGACGACGCGGGTGATTTCGCCGCGCTGCAGGCGGCTGAGAAGCTGGCCGAGTCCGGCGCCAATGTCGAGGTCATGAGCCCCTATCAGGCCACCTCGCCCGAGGTGGCCGGGATCACCTTCGTGCCTTTCGTGCGCAAGCTACAGGCACGGGACGTGACCTTCACGGTCACGTGGCGCCTTCTCGGGGTGGAACGCGACGGCAACCGGCTGAAGGCGGTCGTGGGATCGGATTACACCGAGGAGCGGCGCGCGCGGGAGGTGGACCAGGTGGTGGTCAACCACGGGATCACCCCGCTGGACGACCTCTATTTCGAGCTCAAGCCATTGTCCGAGAACCTCGGCGCGGTCGATTACGAGGCGCTCGTCGCGGGCGCGCCGCAGACCCTCTCCGGCGGTCCGGGGGGCTTTCGTCTCTACCGCATCGGTGACGCGGTCGCATCCCGCAACACCCACGCCGCGATCTACGATGCGCTCAGGCTGGCGAAGGACATTTGACGCCGCGCACGACGCGGCTTGCCGTGGGTTAATGCCGGTTATCCATTCGTTTCCTAGCCTTGAAGACAGGCTTGGTCAGGAGACTGGAGTTCGGCCATGACACCTCGAATTGATGCAATCACGCGCATCGCGGCGCTTTCGTCTGTCGCGCTGGTCGTCGCGTCGTCTGTCACGGCGCAGGAAACGGCGTTCGGAAAGCGCCTTTACGAGGAGAACTGCGTGGCCTGCCATGGCCCGACGGGCAAGGGCGACGGGGCCGTGGCGGCGCTGTTCAACGCGGCTCCGCCGAGCCTGCGCAAGCTGTCGGAGATGAACGGCGGCGTCTTTCCGTTCGAGCTGGTTTATACCACGATCAGCGGCGAGCGCGAGGTTCAGGCGCACGGCATCAAGATGCCCGTCTGGGGCAGTGTTTTCCGCCGGGAAGCCGTATCTGGAAGCGACTACCCCGGTATCATGGGCGAAGAGGTGATCGAGGCGCGCAAGCTCGCGCTGACCTATTACGTCGAATCGCTTCAGGAGTAGCGCGAACGCGCCCGGCTAACGCGGCGTTCCGGGTGACAAGGGACGCTTCACGCTCCATCATGCCTCCGCAAAGACGGAGGCCTGAATGACCCGATATCCCCACATGCTCGCCCCGCTCGACCTGGGCCACGTGACGCTGAAGAACCGCGTCATGATGGGGTCGATGCACACCGGGCTGGAGGAAACGAAGGACTGGAACCGCGTCGCCGAGTTCTACGCCACGCGCGCCCGCGCGGATGTCGGGCTGATGGTCACCGGCGGCATGGCACCCAACCCCGAGGGCGGCGTGTTTCCCGGCGCGGCGGGTCTTTACACCGCCGAGGATATCGCGAACCATCGCGTCGTCACCGACCGCGTGCACGATGCCGGCGGGCGGATCGCGATGCAGGTTCTGCACGCGGGCCGCTACGCCTACAGCCCGGACTGCGTTGGTCCAAGCCCCGTCAAATCCCCGATCTCGCCCTTTCCGCCAAAAGAGCTGGACGAGGACGGCATCGAGAAACAGATAAGCGACATCGTCACCGCGGCGGCCCGCGCGCGCGAGGCCGGATATGACGGGGTCGAGATCATGGGGTCGGAGGGGTATTTCCTCAACCAGTTCCTCGTGAAACACACCAACCAGCGGACGGATCGCTGGGGCGGCTCCTATGAAAACCGGATGCGCCTGCCGCTGGAGGTGGTGCGCCGCGCCCGCGCCGCGGTCGGCGCGGATTTCATCCTGATCTACCGTTTGTCGATGATCGACCTCGTGCCAGACGGCTCGACCTTCGACGAGGTGATCCGGCTGGCGCAGGAGGTCGAGCGCGCCGGCGCGTCGATCATCAATACCGGCATCGGCTGGCACGAGGCGCGGGTGCCGACCATCGCCACCTCGGTTCCGCGCGGGGCCTTCACTTGGGTGACGGGCAAGCTGATGGGAAAGGTTGGCATTCCGGTCATCGCATCCAACCGGATAAACACGCCGGAACTTGCCGAGGACATCATCGCCTCGGGCACGGCCGACATGGTCAATCTCGCCCGCCCCTTTCTCGCCGATGCGGAGTTCGTGAAGAAGGCGATGGAAGGCCGCGCCGACACGATCGCCCCCTGCATCGCCTGCAACCAGGCCTGTCTCGACCATACCTTCAGCGGCAAGATTTCCACGTGCCTCGTGAACCCGCGCGCCTGTCACGAGACGGAACTGACGATAACACCCGCCGCCGCGGCCAAGACGGTCGCCGTCGTCGGCGCCGGCCCGGCGGGGTTGTCGGCGGCGATGACGGCGGCAGCGCGTGGCCATGACGTGACGCTTTTCGACCGCGACACGCGGATCGGCGGCCAGCTCAACATGGCGCGCGAGATCCCCGGCAAGGAGGAATTCCACGGCCTCGTGTCATGGTACGAAACGATGATGGCCGAACACGGGATACGCCTGAAGCTGGGGCAGGACGTGACGCCGGCACGGCTCGACGGCTTCGACGAGGTGATCGTCGCCACCGGGGTTCTGCCGCGCGATCCGGGCATCCCCGGGCAGGACGGCGACAACGTGCTCAGCTACGCGGATGTCCTGCGCGGCAAGGCCCCGGTCGGACCCCGCGTGGCAATCGTCGGCGCCGGCGGCATCGGGTTCGACGTGGCGGAATTCCTTGTCCACGAGGGAACAAGCCCGACGGTGAAACTGGATGAATGGCAGGCGGAATGGGGCGTGTGCGATCCGGCCCGGCACCGCAGCGGCCTGTGCCCCGAAGGCCCGCGGCCCGACCCCCCCGCCCGGCAGGTCACGCTGTTGCAGCGCAAGGCCGAACGACCGGGCAAGCGGCTTGGCAAGACGACGGGCTGGATCCACCGGTTGTCGCTACGGATGAAACAGGTCGAGATGATCCCCGGCGTCAACTACGAACGCATCGACGCCGACGGGCTGCACATCAGCTTCGGCGAGTCGCGGGAAAACCCCCGCCTGATCGAGGCGGACACCGTGGTGCTGTGCGCCGGGCAGCTGAGCGAACGGTCCTTGGCGGACGCGCTCGAAGCCGCGGGGCGCGACGTGCACGTGATCGGGGGCGCCGATGTCGCGGCCGAACTGGACGCCAAGCGCGCCATCGACCAGGGCACGCGCGTGGCCGCCATGCTGTGACCCGGCAGGCCGCATCATGTTTACGGCGGCGCGCGCGGCGCCACCGTTTCCGTGTCACGAACGATGCAAAGGAAAACCCAGATATTGTCGGTCAGCCGCCGCAGTTGTGCCCGAATTTGGCGGGATAACCGCCCAAGTTCGACACGCACAGAGGTATCGAGTATGGATCGCCTGACCGAGATGGAGGCATTTGCGACCGTGGTGGACCAAGGCGGGTTTACCGACGCGGCGCGCAAGATGGGAATTTCGAAATCCGCTGTCTCCAAGCACGTCTCGTCGCTCGAGGCGCGGCTCGGGGCGCGGTTGCTGAACCGCACGACCCGGCGAGTCAGCCCCACCGAGATCGGACTGGCCTACTATGACCGTGCCCTTCGGGTTCTCAACGATGCGGGCGAGGCCGACGCGCTGGTCAGTTCGATGCAGTCCGACCCGTCGGGCCTGCTGCGCATTTCCGTGGCCACTGATTTCGGGGTGAACCATCTCAGCCCGATCATAGGCCACTTCCTTGCCGACTATCCCGACATCACCGTCAACATGGTGCTCAACAACCGCTATGTCGAACTGATCTCGGAAGGCTTCGACATGGCGATCCGCATCGGCGAGCTGGAGGACAGCACGCTGCGCGCACGCAAGCTCACCGAAACGACCAAGCGCATGATCGCCAGCCCCGCCTACATCCAGAAATACGGCCGTCCGTCCAAGATCGATGACCTCAACGAGCACAAGCTGCTGCATTATTCGAGCCAATCCGGCGGCTCGGTGTGGAAACTCACGGCCCCGTCTGGCGAAAAGCGGCAGGTGAGGACCGCCGGCGGCCTGTCGGTCAACGACGGGCAGTCCCTGCTGAACGCCGCGATTTCCGGCCTTGGTATCGCCTACCTTCCCAGTTTCCTCTACGCGCAGGCGATGAAGGACGAGCAGGTCGTCGACGTCATCCCGGATCTGCCCTACGAGGTACAGGGCATCTACGCCGTCTACCCGCCCGGCCGCTTCACGCAGCCCAAGGTGCGCGCGTTCATCGACTTTCTGGTGGACGCCTTCGCCGACAAGGGGCCGACAGACTGGTAGGTCACGTCATACCGGCCCGATGCCCAACGGACACCGGCATCGCACACACGCTGTGCGGTGTGCGCGGTTGCCATTGCCTCTGCCGCCTCCACATTGATGGGAGGGAAAGGAAGGCAAAGGGACGAAACGAATGGCTGACCCGAAACTCCTCACGATTTCCGGCTCGCTGCGGAAAGGATCCTACAACCGCTTGCTCCTGCGCGAGGCCGTGCGCGCCTTTGGCCCGGCGGAAGTGACAGAGGCCGACCTGGACCTGCCGCTCTATGACGGCGACCTCGAGGACGCCCATGGCATCCCCGAAAAGGTCCATACCCTCGTGGAGCAGATTAGGGCCGCCGACGCCGTGGTGATTTCCTCGCCCGAATACAACAAGGGGATCACGGGCGTGCTCAAGAACGCGTTCGACTGGATCAGCCGGGTCAGCGGCGCCACCTTCAAGAACAAGCCGACGGTCGTGATGTCCGCCAATGCAGGGCGCACGGGCGGCGAGACCGGGCAGTTCATGGTGATGAGTTGCCTCGTGCCGCTGCAGCCCGATATCCTGCCCGGCCCGATGCTGTGCGTGGCGTCCGCGGCAGATGAATTCGACGCCGACGGCAATCTGGGCAATGACCGCTACCGGAAGGTGCTGAGCAACAAGATGGACGCGCTGCGCGCGCGCGTCACCTAGGCGCCCCCATGCGCACGGCTTGGCGGCGGCGGCCCCAGTTCCCCGGCGGCCCCGCGATGACACCGGGAAAGGACGTGCCGCAGGCAGTGCAGGCGCCGGTCGTGCCGAGCCGCCATTCCGACAATTCATGCCAATCGCGCCCGATCACCATTTCCCCGCAGCCGCTGCAATAGCTCGACTGCGCCGGCGCGTGATGCGCGTTGCCGATATAGACATGGTTCAACCCCGCGGCGCGCGCGATCCGACGGGCGCGCAGCAGCGTCTCGACCGGCGTTCGCTGGTGCGACAGCATCTTGTGGTCGGGATGGAACGCGGTGAAGTGCAGCGGAACATCCGCGCCGCAGCTTTCCAGCACCCACCGGCTCAATTCCTCGATCTCGGCATCGCCGTCGTTCTCGCCGGGGATCAGCAGGGTCGTCAACTCGACCCAGCAATCGGTTTCGTGCACGGCGTACGCGATGGTTTCCAATACCGGCGCAATGTCCGATCCCGTGAGTTTGCGATAGAACTCCGCGGTGAACCCCTTGAGGTCGATATTGGCAGCGTCCATGGCGGGAAAGAATTCCCGCCGCGGCGCATCACAGACATAACCGGCCGTTACTGCGACCGTCCTGACCCCTGCCTCGCGGCAGGCCTGGGCGGTGTCGAGCGCGTACTCGTGAAAGATCACCGGATCGTTATAGGTAAACGCGACCGAGGCGCAGCCATGCCCCGCTGCCACACCGGCGATGGTTTCGGGGCTTGCCTCGTGGGCGAGGCTGTCCACCTCGCGGCTCTTGGAAATCTCGTGGTTCTGGCAGAACTTGCAGGCGAGGTTGCAGCCCGCCGTTCCGAAACTCAGCACGGGCGTTCCCGGCAGGAAATGGTTGAGCGGCTTTTTCTCGATCGGGTCGATGCAGAAACCGGTAGAGCGGCCATAGGTGTCAAGCACCATGCCGTCGCCCTGCCGCATCCGCACGAAGCACATGCCGCGCTGCCCGTCGCGCAGGGTGCAAAAACGGGGGCAGAGGGTGCATTTCAGGCGGCCGTCGACCTCCTTGGTCCAGTATCGTGCAGGGTGCATTCGAATCCGGGCTTTGTTTCGCCATAGTCCGTTCCTATGTAGGTATCGCTCGAGACAATGAACAGACCATCACGCATATCGACCCGCTACCCGGCCGTTGCCGGGCGGTTCTTTCCAGCCACCGCTGAAAAGCTGGAAGAGGCCGTCAAGGGCTATCTCGCGGGGGCCGCGCCCGGCGCGGCTGCGCCAAGGGCCATCATTTCACCGCATGCCGGCTATCCCTTTTCGGGGCGCTTGGCCGGCGCCGCGTGGGCCGCAAGCCGCGACGCGGCGCCGGGGCAGGTCGTGGTGCTGTCGCCAGCGCACCAACACGCCTTCGAAGGCGTCGCCATGCCGTCGCAGGACCGTTACGCCATGCCGGGGTTCGATGTCCGGATAGACGCCGCCGCGCGGCGTGCGCTGGCGGATCGCGGTCTCGCCCATGTCGAGGATGCCGCGCATGACCGCGAGCATGGCGTGGAAACGCAGCTGCCCTTTCTGAATGCCCTGCATCCGGACGCCATGGTCGTGCCCCTTGTCATCGGGCGTGCCGCGCCGGGACAGGTCGCGCAGATCGTCGACGCGCTGACGGGCATGGACACGGCGCCGCCGCTCTTCGTGCTGTCCAGCGATCTGAGCCATTTCCTGACGCGGGACGCAGCGCACGCGCATGACGCGGAAACCGCCCGCCTGATCGAAACGGGCGATCATGATCGGATCGGCGGCGCGCATGCCTGCGGCGCCACGGCGATCCGCGGGTTCATGGAATCGGGTTTCGGCCGCGGTCTGCGCGTGCAGCGGCTCGGCATGGCAAACAGCGCAGAGGTGACCGGCGACACGTCGCGAACGGTGGGGTACGGGGCATGGGCGCTCTACACCGGCAGGGACGAGATTCTTGGCGACGAGCATCGCGCCGCCCTCTTGCGGGCCGGGCGGCAGGCACTCGCCGCGCGTCTGTCCGGGGGCGCCTCGACATCGGTCGCGGTTGGGGATTTCGGCCATCCCTTGCAAGGCCACGGCGCGGCCTTCGTGACTCTTCTCAAGGACGGCGCATTGCGGGGATGCATCGGCTCGCTCGTGCCGCGTCAGCCACTTGTCACGGACGTGGTGGACAACACGCTCAAGGCCGGTTTCCACGACCCGCGTTTCGCCCCTATGGCCGCGGACGAGCTGGAGCGGGTGACCCTCAAGATCGCCACTCTGTCGCCGGCGGCCCCCTTGCGTGTCAGGACCGAGACCGACCTGCTGTCGCGGCTGTCCCCGGGCCGGGACGGGCTCGTGCTGTCGGATGGTCCGCGTCGCGGGGTTTTCCTCCCGATGGTCTGGGACAGCCTGCCGGACCCGCGGGATTTCGTCACCGCGCTCAAGCAGAAGGCTGGGCTGCCCCCCGGCCACTGGAGCGATACGCTGACGTTCGAGCGTTTCAGCGCCGAGAGCTTCGGCGAGCCGGCCTGACCCTCACACCGGGTTGGATATCTCGATCAGGTTCCCGTCCGGGTCGCGCAGGTAGAGCGAGGTGATCGGCCCCGTCGCCCCGGCGCGCGGAACCGGTCCTTCCTCGACCGCGATCCCGCAGGTGGCCAGATGCGCCTGCCAGTCGGCCAGCGGCGCATCGCTGAGAAAGCACAGATCGGCGCTGCCGGGCCCCGGCGCCGCCGCCCGCGGAAGGAACTCCGCCCCCGCCTGGTGCAGGTTGATCTGCTGCGCGCCGAACCGCAGGGCGTGGCGGGGGGTGCCGCCGGCCGGGGTGAACGTCACCGGCTCCATGCCAAGGACATCGCGGTAGAACGCGAGCGTGGCGGCGATGTCGCGCACGGTCAGCACAAGATGGTCGAGGGATCGAAGACGCGGCACGGGATTTGCGGATTGTGGCGGATCACGGTCCCGCTTACCCTGCCCGCATGACAGGCACCGCGCAATCCCTGACCGACCGCCTCGACGTGACCCGCGCCCGCGCGATGCAGGCCACTCTGGGCCAGGATCCAACGCTGGAGGACGGCGACCCGATGCCGCCCTTCTTTCACCAACTCTATTTCTGGGATCCGCAACCGCCCCGCCGTCTTGGGCGCGACGGTCACCCCAGCGTTGGCGGCATGATACCCGACATGGGATTGCCGCGGCGGATGTGGGCAGGCGGCCAGCTGCGCTTCGAGTCGCCCCTACTGGCCGGGGTGCCGGCCCGGCGCATCACGCAGGTGGAAAAGACCGCCAGGAAGCAGGGGCGCAGCGGCGCCCTCGGCTTCGTCACGCTGCGCCACGAGATCCATCAGGGGGACCGCCGCGCGCTGACCGAGTTGCAGGATCTGGTCTACCAGGAGGACCCCGATCCCGGTGCCACACCGCCCGTGCCGCAGGCCGCGCCGGCCGACGAGGACACGTCCGAAACCGTCACGTTCGACACCACCACGCTGTTTCGCTACTCGGCGCTGACCTTCAACGGGCATCGCATCCATTACGACATCGACTATGCGCGGCAGGTGGAGGGCTATGCCGGTCTCGTCGTTCACGGCCCGCTTCTGGCGCAGCTTCTGATGCTCATGGCCGAACGGCAGCTCGGGCGGCTAAGAACATTCGATTTCCGCGCCACGGCGCCCCTGATGCATTCCGAGGCTGCCACGCTGTGCTGGAAAGCAGATGGCACCGCCTGGGTCCGGGGGCCGGACGGGCGGCAATGCATGACCGCGACCGCCGGATGAAACACCGCTACGGACAGTCGAAGGGCCGGTAGGACGGTGCGATATCCCCGGTCGCGCGGTAACGCCCCGATGGCGCGACGATCCGGCCCGCCCTGCGCAGGCCGTTCACGCCTTCGCACAGGCTGAACGGCACACCGGCAGAGCATGCAAACGCGCGTGCAACGGACCGGAAGCGCACCCCGGGACCGACGGGATCACAGGCCTGCCTGCGTTCCGTGGCACTGTCGGGGCGGCGGGGGGAAACCCGCCCCCCGCGCATGACGGTCCGCCCCGCGCCCGGGGGTTCCGGCGCCACGCGCGGCTCGCAGAGGCCGCTGGCGACCAGACCGGCCGCGGCGTCGCGCCCTTCCTTTGCGCAGGACGCGGTTGTCCCGCGCAGGTCGCAAACGACATGTCCACCCCGCAGGAAGGTGTTGAGCAGCGCCTTCGCCTGCCGCCCTGCCATGGTCCCGGGGTTCGGGCAGGTCACGCCGCGCAGGCGGTATTCAACCCCGTCGAGCGACAGCCTCTCGCCGGAAAGTGCGATCCAGACCCTCGGGGTGCCGTCACGTGCCGGGGCGGAGACATCCGACCGCGCCGCAGGCGCGGCGAGAGCGACAACCAGCACGATCGCAAGGCGCGGCATCATGACATCGCGCCCCCTTACAGCGATGCCCCGGGGCGGAAGCCGTCGGGGATCGTGTCATGCCCTTCCAGCAGCAGATCCGCCATGACCTGCCCTATCTTTGGCGCCATGCCGAACCCGATCTTGAACCCCCCGTTGGCAATGAACTCGGCCTCGTGCAGCGGGTGCGGCCCCAGCATGGGCGCACGCGACCGGGACCGGGGGCGCAGGCCGGCCCAACGCTCCACCACGCGCGCGCCGTGCAGAACCGGAACCGCCCGCATGGCGCGGTCGATCACCTCGTCAAGCTGCGCGTCGGTCGTGTCTGGCGCATCGAAGTCACGCTCCGAGGTGGACCCCACCGCCGTCGTACCGTCGGCGTGCGGAACGATGTGGATGCCATCCGCGAATATCTGCGGGCTGTCAGCTGCCGCGAAATGCAGCAAGGCCCCCTGCCCCTTGACCGCGCCGCCCACCGTGCGCCCTGCATGCTCCGAAAGTTCCCGGAGTCCGGCAACACCGGTAGCGTGGACCACCCGGCCGACGGGCGCGCCCTCGCGCAAGATCATCGCCCCGCCGGCGCGCAGCGCCCCGGCGAGGGACTGGCAGGCGCGGCGCGGGTGCAGCCGCGCCGAAAGCGTGTCACGGATCACGAACCCCGTCGGTGTGGCCGGCGTCCAGCCATCGCACGGGGGGGCCACCACCTCCCAGACGGCGCGGCCCTGCCAGAGATCCCGCGCGGCCTCTGCCCGGATGCGGGCCAGTTCCAACGCGCGGTCGTCCACCACCGGCTGCAAACGGCCCAGCCGGGCATAGCCGGGCGAGATCCCCGAGGCCGCCTCGACCCCGGCCCAGAACTTCCCGGCCATCAGCAAGCTGTCAAGCTGGAACGCCTTCTTGTCGTTCCAGTTCTCGGGCACGTGCGGGGCAAGCGCCCCCACGACACCACCCGAAGCGCCGGCGCCCGGGCCATGCGGGTCTATCACCTGGACGCGCGCACCCCTCTTCAGGCAGCTCCAGGCGATGGACAGCCCGAAAATGCCCGCGCCGAGAACGGTGATGTCCGGCCGCTCCATGGCCGCTCTCCCTTGCAGTGTCACCCGCCCTATCGCATGGCGGGACCTGCATGTATATCGGCACGCGGGGGGCAGGGACAATGTGCGACGACACAGAAGGGCAAGCCGACATAGCCTGGCGCAACGGCGATGTGCCCGTGTCGCGCCGTTTCGACGACCCGTATTTCAGCCTCGAGGACGGGCTCGCCGAAACGGCGCACGTGTTTCTCGACGGCAATCGACTGCCCGACAGGTTCACCGACGGGTTCCATGTCGCGGAGCTGGGTTTCGGCACGGGGCTGAACCTGTTGGCTGCGCTTGCCCTCTGGCGCAACAACGGCACAGCGGGCGTGTTGCGCTACACAAGTTTCGAGGCCTACCCGATGGCCCCGCCGCAGCTGATGCGCGCGCAGGCCGCGTTTCCGGCGCTGGCGCTCCTGGCCGCGGAACTCGCACCGCACTGGGGCCGCGACGAGATCATCCTGTCGGACCTGCGCTTTCGTCTGGTCACTGGCGATGCGCGCGAGACCCTGCCGCGATGGGGCGGCGCCGCCGACGCATGGTTCCTCGATGGCTTTTCCCCGGCCCGCAACCCCGAGCTTTGGGAACCCGCCCTGATGTCGGAGGTGTACGCGCACACCAAACCGCGCGGAACCGTGGCCACCTACACGGCGGCCGGTGGGGTGCGTCGCGGTCTGGCGGCGGCGGGATTTGAAGTCACGCGGAGCCCGGGCTATGGCCGGAAACGGCACATGACACGCGCCGTGAAAGGACCCGCATGACCGATCAGAGCACGCGCGCCGGCATCCTTCTGATGCTGACCACCACCTTCATCTTCGCGGTGCAGGACGGCATCTCGCGCCATCTAGCCGGCGAATACAACGTCTACATGGTGGTGATGATCCGGTACTGGTTCTTTGCAGCCTTCGTGATCACGGTGGCCGGGCGCAAGGCGGGCGGCATCCGCGCGGCGGCGGCCACGTCGATCCCCTGGCTTCAGGCGTTTCGCGGCGTGCTGCTGGTGGCGGAGATCTGCGTCATGGTGTTGGGCTTCACCCTGCTGGGGCTGGTGGAGAGCCACGCCGTCTTTGCCTGTTACCCCCTGCTTATCGCCGCGCTTTCGGGCCCGGTGCTGGGTGAACGGGTAGGCTGGCGCCGGTGGGCGGCCATCGCCGTGGGCTTCGTCGGGGTGACCATCATCCTCGAACCGGGGTTCGGCGTGTTCCAGCCCGAGGCCGTGGTGCCGCTCATCGCTGCGCTGATGTTCGCGCTCTACGGTCTGCTGACGCGTTACGTCGGCCTGCGGGACAGCGCCGCGACCAGCTTCTTCTGGACAGGGACGGTCGGCATGGTGGCCATGACCGCCGTGGGCGTGTGGTTCTGGGAACCGATGACCGGGACCGACTGGGCATGGATGGGGGCATTGTGTGTGACCGGGGCGCTTGGGCATTTCACCCTCATCAAGTGCTACGAACTGGCCGAGGCCAGCGCGGTGCAGCCCTTCGCGTATTTCCAGCTCGTCTTTGCCAGCACGCTCGGGATCCTGGTGTTCGACGAAACGATCCGGCCAAACGTCGCGGCGGGGGCGGCGCTCATCGTCGGGGCCGGGCTCTTCGCGCTGTGGCGCGAGCGGCGCGCCAAATGACCGGCTGCGGCACTTTTTCCGCTTTCGCTTGCCACCTGACCCCGCCACAAGGGCGACAGGGACGGGAATAGAAACCACCGTGGACATGTTCGCACGCCTTCGGCAGCCCCGGCACCTGACAGGGGGCATCGTGTCGCTGCTGCTGGCAGTGATCGTGGCCCTGCGCGTGATCGCGGCGCCGCTCGTGGTGGCCGCGCCGCAGCCGGGGCTGATCGCGATATGCTCGGGCGGGCAGATCCATTACGTCTCGTTCGACGGCACGCCGGTGGAACCGGACGCACCGGCCGCCGACACCTGCCCGTTTCTGGGCATAACGCTGGCGCTGGCCGATCCCGTTCCGGCCATACCCATGGCGCGGACCGGGCGGACCGGCCGTCTCCAGCCCGTCCCGTTCACCGCGCATGTTCCGGCACGCACGGTCCCGGGCAACCCGGCGCGTGCGCCTCCCCTTTCGGCCTGACCCTCTCGAATCGAACACGTCAGATACCGGGCCTCATGCGAGGGGACCCGAAAAAAGGGACAGACCAATGAAAACCCGAATGATTTTCGCCCTGGTGCTCGGCGCCGGGCTGATCGGCAATACGGCCTCGGCCGAAATGCCGATGGAATCGAACATGTCGCAACCCGGCGGCGGGATGGGCGGCATGCGTCATCACATGCACGGTCCCGTCGGCGTGAAAGGGCGGCACATCCTGCCGGAGGGCAAGTTCGTGCTGACCTATCGCGCCGGGCACATGGCCATGGGCGGCAACAGGGCCGGCACGACCGATCTCGACCCGACCTTCATCGCCACGACGGTGCCCAACCGATTCTCCGGCCGGCCGGGCCAACCGCCCACCCTGCGGGTCGTGCCGACCGAGATGACGGGCACCATGCACATGGTGGGGGCCATGTACGGCGTGACCGATCGCCTGACTGTCGGTGCGATGGCGCCGTGGATCAGGAAATCCATGACGTCGCTCACCTTCGCCGGGCCAGTCGGTCCGACCGTCCTCGGCGCGAACGGCATGGACTCCGAGGGCTGGGGCGATGTCAGGTTGTCGGCACGCTATCGCGCGATCAGGCAGGGACGGCGCAGCCTGCTTCTGGGCCTGGGGCTTAGCCTGCCAACCGGATCGATCACGGAAACCGGCCCGATGCTGTCACCGTCCGGCAGGATCATGATTGGGCGGATGGCGTACGGAATGCAGCTTGGCTCGGGCACGTTCGACCTGCACCCTGCCCTGACATGGCAGGACGGCCGCGGGCGGCTCAACTGGGGCGGCCAGCTTTCCGCCACGCTCCGGCTCGGCAGCAACGAGGAGGGATACACGCTGGGCAACGCGGCCACCGCCACGACGTGGATCAGCCACAGGACGGCCGACTGGGTCAGCCTTTCAGGCCGGATCGAGGCACGGAGCGCGGGCCACATAGACGGCATCGACCCGGCCATCGTGATGCCAACGCAAGGGGCCGACCCGCTCAACTACGGCGGCCAGAGCGTCGCCCTTTATGCGGCGGCGGATTTCTCGCCGCAGGACGGCCCGCTGAGAGGGCACAAGATCGGCCTGGAGCTGGGCGTGCCTGTCTACCAGCATGTCAACGGCGTCCAGCTCAAGCGCGACTGGTCGCTCACGCTGGCGTGGCGCAAGCCGTTCTGAGCGGCGGATGCCGGGGCTGGCGCGTCATGCGAACCGGCCCTGGCAGAACCAGCCCGAACTCTTGGCGGCACCGTGGGCGTAAAAGAGCCACAGCGCCTCGCCCCCCTCGGTGGTCACCTGCCAGTAATCGCGCACGCCGCTGCGCCAGTCGGGTTCGTCCAGCCACCATTCCGGGGCGATGCGCTCGGGCCCTCGCGCGGCGGCCAGCCGATGCGTGCGCCCGCGCCACCGGAACTCGGACGACAGGCGCGGACGATCGGGGGCCATCACCGGTTCCGGCCGCCAGATGAGCAGGGGGCGAGGGGCCGGCGGGGCCGGCCAGCCATCCGCCGGCCCCGACCACGCCGCGGCCAGAACTTGCGCCGTTTTTTCAGGGATATGGCTGCTGACCGGGTGACGGCGGGTGATCGCCTCCATGCCGATGCGCCCGCCGATCCGGCCGATCAGGTCCTCCACCGCCATGCCCCGGTCGCGGCGCGCACGCGCGTGCTCGGCCGCCTCCATGTGGCCCGTCATGGGACGGTGATGCAGCGGTTCGGTCTGCACCGCCTCCAGCCGCAGCATCTCGATACCAAAACCCGCCTCGATCTCGTCCACCCTGTGGGCCAACAGGGGGCGGATGCGGTCGGGCACGTCGGCGGCACGGGCCAGCCCCGCCTCGATCCACTGCATCGTATCGTCCACGCGCCAGGCCTGCAGGCGCACCCGGCGCGCCCCGCGGCCCTTGTCACGCAAAAGCCCGCACAGCCGTGGCACCAGCCGGTCGAGCGCGGCCAGCATGTCCCCCGTCAGCCCGATGGGGTCGGGCAGGGTCAGCCGCGTGGCGAAACGCGGCGGCGCGCAAGGCAAAGCGACGATCTCAATTCCGCGATGAAACAGCCTTCATAGGCGAACTTGGAACCGATCACGCCGTCGCGAAAGTCGCGAACAATGACAAC